>JAQVRG010000162.1 GCA_028701165.1 Eubacteriales bacterium
ATCTGGGCAAAAAAACAGAAACGCTCAACCTGTTTGTCCTCTTGGAAAACAAGCGGGACGTTCCCGTTTTCATCAGCGCCGTGCGAAAAGCGGAATATGAGCTTTTCGATCTGACCAAGGCCGACGCGGACATGATCGACGGCATAGGCGTTACCTGCGCGCTGCGCCGGGAAAACTATAAGCACTTCGACCGGCGCGAAGCAATAGAATTCGTTCAAGGCCTGCCGGGCGTGGTCTACGCCGAGGAAGCCTCCTAACCGTTTTCCGTCCCGGCGGGCGCAATCTCCGTTTGCGCGTCCGTCAGAAATTCGTAAAAAGTGATTTCCGTTTCCACCGAAACCGCGCCCGTTTGTATGTCCTCCCCCTCACAGCGGAAGGTCATCGTACCGATCTTGCAGCGGTAAGGCCCCGCATACAGCGCGCGCAATATGGTCTTCGCGTTCTCGTAATCCGCGCACGCAAAACGCATTTGCAGCGTGCGCAACGCTAAATTCCCCTGCGTTTCAACGTTGGCAAAGCTGATTTCATAGCGCTCGGCCGCCGTAAGGATGCCGTTTAAAAGCTGCATCACTCTCTTGGCGTTATCGTAAGGCGGTATCGCCGCCGCGTTCTGCTTTTCCTCAAACGCGTCCAGCTCGGCAAGCTCGGTCTGCATCTGCTGCATTTGGACAAGCTTGACCTCCTCGATGGCATAAGCGCCGTCCGCGTCCGCCTCCATCGCGGCCGCCGCGCGCACGCGCGCTTCCACCGGCTGCCACACGATCAGATAATACCCTATGGCGATCACAAGCAGCGTAAGGATCAACAACAAGATTTTTTCACGCTTGCTGAAGGTGCGCTTTAGCATCAGCCCTCACCTCCCTGCTTGAGTATGATGGTCATGGAAACGGAAGCGGGCGCTTCCGGCGTCGCCGTGGGCGCGATAGAAGGCGCGGGCGTTTCCGTCGGCGCGGGCGTTTGCCCTTTTTTGTGTCTCGGGGTGCGCGTGGGCTTTGGCGTGGGGGTAGGCGTGGGTGTGGGCGTAGGCGCGGGCGTTTCCTCCGTACCCGCCGTATATACCATCACGGAAGCCACAAGCGGGCTGCTTTCCAGCGTTTTGACGAGGTGTGCGGTTTGGCGCAGGCTCACGCCCGAAAGCTGCAAGGTGATCACAGGCTCCTGTACGGAGAAGGCGCGCACCCGCGCTTGCGGCATAAGCCTCGTTTCCAGCATTTCCAAAATTTCCATGGCGTCCGCGCGCATAGCGTCTTCCATCATCAGCGCCGGGAAAACGCGGCGATCGTATTCGGCGCGGACGTTTTCGTAATCCGCCGTTTGTCCGCGGATCGCGGCAAGCTCATTTTCCGCTTGCATCGCTATTGCCTCCGCGCGTACGGCCTCGGCAAGCTTATCCGCCACAGCAAACTTGCTAAACGCCGCGATGCAAAGCAGGAGGAACAAAAACAGCGGTATCGCCCGCGAGGGGCTGTTGATGCTTTTGGGTTTTTCCCCCAAATTCAGCGTCGTTTTCGTAGGATATACCTTTTTGCCGCCCTTGTCGCGCAGCAAAAGCCTGCCGATATCCTTAACGTCCATTTTCAGTATGTTTTGTCCCATAAGCGTGCGCTCCTACTGCAAGGTAACGCCGTACGCGGCGGGAAAGGGCGATGCGGGTTCCTGCATTTCCGCCTGCGGCATCAGCTCGGCTATATCGTGCGTAGCAAGCGATATGCGCTCGCATATCGCCTCCCGAAGCGGCGCGATCTGCGCGCCGCCGCCGCAGAAATAGATATCCCGCAGGGCGTTCTCCGGGTTGTTATAGTTATAAAAATTCAGCGCCTGCATCAAATCAATGGCGAGCTTGGCGTAAAAGCTCTTGCAGCTCTCCGCCTCCAGCGCGTTTTCATAGTTCGCCAGCTTATAGGACGCTGCCATGTGAACGTCCACGTTATAGGTTTCCGCGATCGCCGAATCCAGCGTGGCGCAGCCGTAATCGATCAACTGTGTGGCCTCATGCGCGCAGCCCGTGAAGAAGTACAGGCGCGTGGCGCTGTGCCCCAGATCCAATATACAGTATTCCCGCCGTTCCTGCGACGGGTGCTCCGCTTCAAACGCGCGCAGAAGATTGGAATAAGCGATCTCCTCCGGCACGGCGATACGCAGGGTAAAGCCCGCGTACTTGAGTATCTCCCTGTAGTTTTCTATCGTTTCACGAAGCGCCGCCGCCGCCATGACGTCCATGGACACAGGCTCGCCCGCCTCGTTTCTTTCCATGCCGAGCAGCGCGTAATCGAACACATACTTACTGCGCTCCTCCGTAATGTAGTCCCTAAATTCGTAGGGCAGGTTCAGCTTGAGATTTTCAGCCGTCATCGCGGGCATAACGGAACGGCGGAAGAACGCCGCCGCCGCGGGCAGCACCAAGGCGCACGCGCCGCGTTTGAGCTTAAGCGTCTTCACCGCTTCCTTCAAAAACTGCCCCAGCGCCGCCGGGGAAACGATCACGCCCTCGCGCAGCACATTGTCGGGCAACGACGCCTTTTCGCGGCGCAGCAGCTTCCCGTCCTTGCAGACGGCGAACTTGACCGCGTCGGCGCCTATGTCGATACCGGTGCAAAGCTTGCCCATACGCATCTGTCTCCTACATGATAAATTAGAAAAAAAGCCCCAAATACCAGTTTAGCAGCGGCGCGCCAAAAAGGGCTGTCGCAAACGCGCCCGCGGCGATGCCGGGGCCGAAGGGAAATTCCGCGCCGCGTTTCTTTTTTGCATACACGGCAAAGGCAATCCCGCAAAGGCACGAGAAGATCAGCAGCAGGATCGCGCGCTGCCAATCGAAATACAATCCCGCCATAAAAAACAGCTTGATATCGCCGCCGCCCATGGTCTCGCGCCCCATAAGCCTGTCCGCAAGCAGCACGAACAGCAAAAGCGGCACAGACGCCGCAAAACCGCCAAGCAAGCCCCGCAGCAAAGCGGGGAGCACGGGTTTTTGGAAGAGAGCATAGACCAAAAACGCGCCTATGCCCATGAGGATCAAGCGGTCGGGGATCAGCCCCGTATCAAGATCCACGAGCGCTGCGGCAAGGAGCATAAACAGCATAGCCGCATAAGCGGCCGCTTGCAGCGTCACGCCATAGCATAAAACAAGGCTTACGCACGCCGCCGCGCCCAATAGCTCCGTAACCAAGCAGCGCGGCGCGATGCGCGCGCCGCAATAGCGGCAGCGTCCGCGCAAAAGCAGGTAGCCCGCAACGGGAATAAGGTCGATTGCGCCAAGAACATGCCCGCAGGCGGGGCAATGGCTTCTGCCCTTCAAGACGCTTTCCCCGCTTCCAAGCCTTGCCGACGCACAGTTGACAAAGCTACCCATAGCCGCGCCGAACAGCGCGGCTATGCACAGAATGTATGCCGTCAAAGCGGAAGAACACGTCTGCAACGCCTGCAAAAGCACCGCTTATTCGTTATTTCGACTTTGCAGGATGGGCTGTCCAAGTTATTTCACCGTTTGTAATGCCTACTTTATACAGGGTCGTATTCCCTTCAGCCGGTTCTGTTCTTTCATTTTCATAAGCATTTCCGATACTTAACGTATGCGTTGCATCCGCATATGTGCAGGTATAAACATATTCTTGCTCCGTGGAGTAATCCGTTTCACCCGTGGTTTCGGACAGGAACTTCACCATCGCCATAGACTCGGCGGAACGCATGTTGGCGTCGATCACGGCGTCCTTTGCGTTGTTGAGCTGTGCGCTGAATACCGGTATAGCGATCGCCACAAGGATAGCGATGATCGCAACCACGATCAGCATTTCCATCAGGGTAAAGCCTTTTTTGCTGCGAATGTTCATAAATAACATCCTCCTTTGTGATTTGGGAACACGGTGTTTGTATGTTGACGGAAGCGCATCGGCGCTCCGTTAGCATCCCAGGCTTGGTACGCGCAATGCGCGGCGTTGTTAGCCGATCCCGCCGTACATGGAGAACAGCGGCAGATACACGGCCAGCAGTATAAACACCACGAACAGCGCGAGTACTACGATGATGGACGGCTCCAGCAGAGACAGCGCGCGCGTGGACTGCTGCTCGACCTCGGTATCAAAATACGCGCCGATCACGTCCAGCGTCGCCTCCATAGAGCCGGTCTCCTCGCCCACGGCGGTCATTTCCACAAGCAGCGGCGGGAAAAATTCGCCGTTCTTCATGCAAACGCCCAGCCGCTTGCCCTGTTCGATGCCCGATACGGTTTCCAAGGTCTCCATGCCCATCACATAATTGTCCATGGCCTTCCCCGTCGCCGTTACGGCCTTGACCATGGGAATGCCCGCGGCGAGCATGGTCGCCATGGTGTTGGCAAACTGGCTCGCGCCCTTCATCACGTTCACGCGGCCCAGTATGGGAAGCTTAAGGCTCAAGCGGGCAAAAAAGCGCTTGCCGTCCTCCGTGCGCTGCCAAAGCTTGCAGGCGATGACGATTAGCGCGACGCCCAGCAGCAGAAAGAGAATATAATCGGAGAAGAAGTTGGAAACCGTGATGAGGATGCGCGTAGGC
>JAQVRG010000163.1 GCA_028701165.1 Eubacteriales bacterium
GATGCCGCTGTTTCCCCTCTCGTACAGACCTACATACTTGGGACTGTAGACGAATCCCACGACCCGCAGGGTTACAATGCCGGCCTTGCCTTGGAATTGCACCTCGTCGCCAAGCTTGATCGCGTAGTCCTCCAGCAGCAAAGCGTCCAAGGCGATCTCCTCGTCCGCCTGCGGCAATCTGCCGCTGTGGATTTCCAGCAGGTCGATCTCCTCTTCCGGCGATGTATCAATCGCGTAATCGGCGCGCATTTCCATAACGCCGCCGCTTTTTTCCTTCTGCTCCTTGATGGGCATGGATCGCACGCTAAGATTGATCTCTTCGTCGTTATAAAGAAGCATCGCGTCCGCCTGCAAGGTGGGCTGCACATATTCCACATCCTCAAGCGCGCGCAAATCCTTGATATTGTCCCGGGTAAGCCCCTCGGAGCACATCACGGTGATATCCGCCATACGGCTGTTTTGGAACAGCTCGTCGCCCGCTTCCTGCATATCGGGGCCCGTGGCGCGAATGCCGGCAAAAAAGGCTGTGCCCAACGCGCAAATCGCAAAAATGGACAGGAATCTTGTTCCTGTTCTTTTGATCTCGCACAGCAGATTTTTGACCAGCAGCGTATACTTCATTTTACCATTCAATATCCTCGATGGGCGTCGGCGCGTCGTTATCAACGACGTCCGATACCGTGCCGTTGCGCACCTTGACGACCTTGTCCGCCATGGGCGCGATCGCTTGGTTGTGCGTGATGATAATGACCGTCATACCGGCCTCACGGCAGGTTTGCTGCAACAGCTGCAAAACATGCTTGCCGGTCTGATAATCCAAAGCGCCCGTCGGCTCGTCGCAAAGCATAAGCTTGGGGTTTTTGGCCAATGCGCGCGCGATGGAAACCCGCTGCTGCTCCCCGCCCGAAAGCTGCGCGGGAAAATTGTTCAACCGCTCGCCCAACCCCACCTGACAAAGCACTTCCTTGGGATTCATCGGATTTTTGCAGATTTGGGAAGCAAGTTCTACGTTTTCAAGCGCCGTAAGATTCTGCACCAAATTATAAAACTGAAACACAAAGCCGACCGTTTCCCGCCTGTAAGCCGTCAGCTGCTTCCTATCGTAGCTTTCGATATGCTCACCGTCCACAATGATCTGCCCGTCCGTGCAGGAATCCATGCCGCCGAGTATATTAAGAAGCGTTGTTTTTCCCGCGCCCGAAGGGCCGACCACGATACAAAGCTGGCCTTTCTCCAAAGAGAAATTCACGCCGGAGAGCGCGTTGATCACGACCTCGCCCATCTTATATTGCTTTGTTACGCCCGTAAGCGAAATGTACGCCATCCTGCTCCTCCTATCCGATCTTTACGCCGATGATCTTGGCGCTCTCGCCGCTTCCGTACCTGCCGCGCGTACCCACAACCAGCATATCGTTGAACACAGCCGGCGTTGATTCTATGCGCGAACCCATATCCAAAGAGAACAGTTCCTCGCCCGTGCGCCCGTCCAGCAGCTTCATATTGCCCACGCGGTCGCACTGTATTACATACGCGTTATCCGCTTCATCGTAGACCACCACCGGCGAGCTCCAGCAGCCGCCCGATTGCGTATGCGTCCAAATCGGCTTCCCCGTCTGCTTGCTAAGCGCCATGACGCTGCCGCCCCGCTTGCTTTCCCCTTCCTCGGAATAAGGTATCATCGTACAGTTGAAAATCACCATGTTTTCAATATTTCCATGGCCGACATGCGGCGTCCCCAACGCGCCCCGCGTATCCGACGGGTCGCCCGTATCGACGGTGGCGCATTGGTTCTCCCACAGTATCTCGCCCGTTTTGCCGTCATGCTTGCGTTGGTAGGCAATGGAGTCCTCCTTGTCCGCCAGCGTTGCCGTATAGACATAGAAAGTGTCTTCCCCCTGCTCGATCACAGGCGTAGCGTCGCTTTCCGCGAGAATATCCGTAACATAGGCCGGGCACATGGTATTAAGATCGATACATTGCAAAAAGCCGCCGTTATCCGTAAAGAAGCCGTACTGGCCATATGCGGACACTGCGCTTTCGATTCCCCATACGCGCCCTTCCGCTTCATCATAGGCGTCGGCCGTATACCTGTATTTCACCAACGGCTCAGGATCGACCGTCACGCTTCCCGTCTCGGGTGAAAACACCGTGTTCAGTTTTGTACTGTAAAAAACGCCGTTTTCCCCCGGCATGAACAGCGTATCCGTATCGCCGTGGATCAGCGGCGCGCCATCGTAGGCCTGATACGCGCGGTAAGCAAAGGGATCCCTGCCGCCAAAGCGCCAGATCTCGCGGTTCTCGATCAAGGATATGGCGCGCACCCACGCGCCCTTGCCGTCCACGGTATCCTCAACGCCCTGTCCGACATAAAGGACGGGATACCCTCTTGGATCCAGCGTCGCACTTTTCATCACAACGCCGATCTCGATGGGCTCGCGCGTCTGCGCGCCCGTTTGCAGCTCTAAAAAGTAAATTCTGCCGTCTGCCGCCGGATAAATGACCTCGGTAAAGCCGTCCATCTGTTTGTAGATATCGGCAACAGCCAGCGTTTGCAGGACTTCCTCATCCCATTGCACGATCAGCGGCATACCCGTCCAGCCGGTGCCCTCCCATGTATCGCCCGCGCTTGTTTGCAGGGAGCCTACGCCCTGCTCCCACACGCGGGAAAGCGTTTTGTTCGCTATGCGCCGCGTGCCGTAGGTGAAATCGCTGCGATAGTTATTGCCCGCAAATGTGGTAACGCCCCGCACCGCCGTATATTGATCGGAGGATGCAAACCGCAGCGCCTGTGGCCGATCATATCGTTCAAGGATTGCGCCGTCTTGCATCACGGCGCTTTGGAAGCCGTATTGCAGCGACGCCGCACCTACGGCGCTTTGCAGCTGCACGCTCTGTTCCATATGCGCGTCAGAAGGCGTGGGCGAGGCCTCCATTGTAAGCCGCGCCGCCCCCTGCTGCGCGTCCCTCTCGTCAAAGCGGGGTTCCATTTGCATGGCTTGCTGCAAAAGATATGCCATACCGCATATCATTACGGACAGTACAAACAGCATCGATGCGCGTTTGTACAGCCGCATACGATTGCTTGCCTGCCTGTTGCTGATTCCATGCCCGCGTCTCATAGCAGTACCTATGATTCTGTTGCTTCTGTTGCTTCCGCTTGTTCTACAGCCGCGGGCTCTTCACGCCCAGCGGCAAGCTCCGCCCTTTTTCCTTCGACCGCTTCCGGCGTATCCACAAAGGTAAGCGAACCGTCTCCGCTTTCAAATCGCGCCGCCGCCTCGCAATGCCCCATCAAAACGATATCCTCATGCAAATCAAAAAGGAACAGCCCCACGCCGTGTCCGCCGCCGTCGGCTTCAATCGTGACAACGCCATCCACGATAAGTCCGTTGATCTCCGCACCGTGATAGCTTCCCTCGTTGCGCGCAACAAGCTTGGAGCCGTCTTGCATACGCAGGATGCCCGAACACTTAAGGGCGGAATAATACATCGATGTTGTCGCGCTCAAAAACGCGTTTTCCGAAAGCGTCACATCATTTTTCAGCGTCCGCACGGCGCTCTGCGTTCCGGTAGCCGTAACGCGCGCGCCGGAAGACAGCGTTACGGATTCCGCGATCAGTCCGCTTCCTTTTGTGCCGCTTAAAAGCATATCGCTGTCCTTCATAACGGTAAGGCCGCCCACGCAATGCACGGCGTTCGTCAGCGCTTCGATCGTACAGCCCGCGCCGCCGATCTGCGCGTCGCCCAAGCATCCCAAGCCGTCCGCACCCGCCACTACGGTGATATCGTTCAGCGTGAGCGCGGCGCCGTCCTCAAGGCGTATCACACAATCGCCGCCGCTTGTTAAACTGTTCCCATTGCCTTGCATCGTGATCGGCCCGCGCAGCTTAGTGAGCTTGAGCATTTCGCCCGCCAGATCGATCGAACCGCCCAAGACTGCCGTATCGCCTTCGCCGTCTTCAAAAAAGGCGATCAAATCGGCAGCCGTATAAATGCCCTCGTTCGGGTCGGAAAGGTCGATATGATAATCCTCCGCCTGCTGTTCCTCCGCGCTGCAAGCGCAAAGGAAAACGAGAGGCAGCAAAATACTGAACAGCACTATCTTTTTCTTCATCCGCTTCTCCGTATCACGCGCTGGTTTTTCTTTCATTATACCATACTCTCACACGTCCGCGCTTGGCGCGGCGGGTTTGTACTGCGCCATGATCGCCTGTGCCGCGCGCAAGCCGTCCACGGCGGCGCTGACGATGCCGCCGGCATAGCCCGCACCTTCGCCGGCGGGATACAGTCCCCGGCATCTTGTCGCTTCCCGCTTCTCATCCCGCAGAATACGCACCGGCGCGCTCGTGCGGCTCTCTACCGCCGTGATGACCGCGTCGTGCATGTCATAGCCCTTGATGCGGCGGCCAAAGGCGCGTATGCCCTCTCGAATACCGTTTGTGACATAAGCGGGAAGGCATGCGTCCATGTCCGCTGCGCGCACGCTCGGCCGATACGTCGGGCGCACAGCGCCAAGCGCCTTGCTG
>JAQVRG010000164.1 GCA_028701165.1 Eubacteriales bacterium
AAACGGCGAAGGAATTGGCGAATGCCGTTTTGCCGGTCAGCGCGAGACCCGCGGCCATAGCGGCCATATTCTGCTCCGCGATGCCGACTTGGAAATAACGCGCGGGGAATTTCGCCTCAAACAGGTTCGACATGGTGGATTTGCCCAGATCCGCTTCCAGCACCACCACATTTTCATCAACGGCGCCCATTTCGCAAAGCGTTTCGCCGTATGCTTTTCTAAGATTCATCTTTTCCATGCTCAGACCTCCTTACGCATCCGCTCGACGGTTTCAAGCGCGATCTTATACTCATCCTCGGTCATGGAAGCGTTATGGAATTTCGCCAAACCTTCCGCGAAGGGGAATCCCTTGCCCTTGACGGTGCGGGCGATGATGACGGTAGGCTTACCCTTGACGGTCTCCGCCTCGTCCAGCGCCGTGAGTATCTTTTCCACATCGTGGCCGTCCGTTTCGATCACGTTCCAGCCAAACGACGTCCATTTTTCCTTGAGCTGATGGATGGGGAACACCTTATCCGTGGTATCCGTCGCCTGCACGCCGTTGTAATCGACGATGGCGCAGAGATTGTCCGCTTTAAAGACGGTGGCCGCCATGGCGGCTTCCCAGATCTGGCCTTCGGACAGCTCGCCGTCGCCAAGCACGGCGTATACGCGGGCGGCGCTGTTATCAAGCTTTAAGCCCATCGCTATGCCGAGCGAAACCGAGAGGCCCTGCCCCAAGGAGCCGGTGACCGCTTCGATGCCCGGCGTGTAGTTCATGTCGGGATGCCCTTGAAGCTTGCCCTCCAGCGTCTTGACCTTCTTGAGCTCACTGCGGTCTACATACCCGAGCTCCACAAAGCACGCGTACTGCGCCAGCACCGAATGACCCTTGCTGAACAGGCACCTGTCGCGGCGCGGATCCTTGGGATCGGCATAAACATTCATGTGCTTGAAATAAAGCGCCGCCGTAACGTCCGCGATCGAACAGCTTCCGCCGATATGGCCTACCTTACCGGCGGGGATCATCTCCAAGATGTCCGCCCGTATGTCGATAGCCCGTCTGCGGACCTCCCGCAGCTCTTCCTGTGAATAACCCATAATGCACCCCTTCTCTTAAGAATTTCTGAAAAATGATAGCAGGATATCCCTGTATGCTTGTGTTGATTGCGCGGCGGCAGCCTTGCGTTCCCGCTTCGCCCTCTTGTTCGGTATGCTGATTGTTTGACTGCGTTTTTTTGCACAATCCGGATCTGATTTGCGCGTTCGGATCGAAAGCTCTGTGGCACAGATAAGGTACCCTTGATGGAAAAGATTATACGTCATACCTTTTGGGATGTCAATGGAAAATCATAAGAATTACCTGCATCGCATATAACGATTCGTTATAGGTTTTTTTCTTGGAAAGTACGCGCTTCTCTAATAATATACGCGTAATTTATGGGCGATATGTCAAGCTGTTCAGGCGCGGCCGCCGAAACGGTTTTTGTCGATCCAAAGCCCCAGCGCGGGGTTGGGGATGAAGTAGATCTCCTCGCCGTCGGGCATGGTGTTCCAACCATAAGCAAGTTTTTTAGGGTCGTAGCGCTTGACGGTCTGTTCGTAATCGAGCGCGCCAAAACCCACGTCGGCGACCTCTTGGCGCGTGATGTCCCGCACGGCGTAGGTAATGGAGAAGCGGTCGTCCGAGGAGGCGTGGATCAAATGCGCCGCCGCGCCCATGTTGGATCGCAGCTCCTCGCTGTTTTCATATTGGCGCAGCGTGCTTGCGGTACCGTGATAGCCGTATTTGCGAATGAGCGCGTCCATCTTGGGGTCCTCGCCAAAGCGCGTGATGCCCGGCGCGAGCACGAGCAGCTCCCCGCCGTCGTCTATCGCCATGCGGGTACGATAGACCGCCTTGTTGCCGATCCATGTGGTTTTAAACTCGTCCTCGGGAAGATATGTGACGCATTTTTTGATGGGTCTATCCAAAAACGTGATGTTTTTCTTTTGGGACAGCGCGATGGCGGATTCCAGCGCTTCGCGCTCTCTCCCTATAAACACGCCGTGGGTCAGTATCTCGTTTTGCGGCGCGGTGGTCACGGTCAAAACGAACAGGATGGGACGATCCTGCAAAAAGGTCTTCAGGCAATGGTCGAACAGCTTGCGCACGGGCGAATAGTCCTTGCCCATGACGTTTTCGATCCCGTAAACGGCGCTCACCATATGCGATTTGCTGATCATATCGCTGCCGCCCACGCCCACGAACAGGTTTTTGCTCTCGTTGGACATGCCGATGACCTCATGGGGCACCACCTGCCCCACCGACAGGATCAAATCATAGCTTTCATCCATGACGCGCCGGATGACCTCGCAGCTGACAGGCTCCTTCCAAAGCCCGTCCGTCACGCTTTCCATGAAGCTTGCGGGTACTTCGCCCAGCTTGACGACCTCCGTGCGCCAGTTGTGCACAATCATCTCCTCGTAGGGGATGCCGGGATACATGCGTTCCCACTGGTAGCGCGATAAAGGCTCATGCGTACCAAGCGCGGGCATGATATCCACCTTGCAGCCGCGCTCCAGCAAAAGACGCCTGTATTCGCAGGTGATATAGCCCGCGTTGGAATGGTAGCGGGAAAAATCCGGCGGCAGGATCAGCACCTTTCGAAGCGTCCTGCCTTCCAAGGATCGCGCCAGCAGCGCGGTGATCTGCAGCCTGCTTAAGCCGTCCTTCGCGTCTGTTGTGGATGAAAACATAGGATACCCCTCTCTTAAGCAAGCCTGCTCAAACGCTGTAGGCGGACGCGGCGGTATCGCCGCCGTGCCCCGTCCAGTTGGTGTGGTGGAATTCGCCGCGCGGCGCGTCCGTGCGCTCATAGGTGTGCGCGCCGAAATAGTCCCGCTGCGCCTGCAAGAGATTTGCGGGCAGGCGTTCGCAGGTGTAGCCGTCGAAATAGGCAAGCGCCGCGCTCATGGCCGGAACGGGCACGCCCGCGCGCACCGCCTCCGCAACGACGTCGCGCCAAGCCGCCTCGCATGCCTCGATGCTTTCTTTGAAAAACGGCGCCAGCAGCAGATTGGTAAGCGCCGGCTCTTTTTCGTACGCCTCCTTGATGCGGCCTAAAAAGGCGCTTCGGATGATGCAGCCGCCGCGCCACATCAGCGCGATGCCGCCGTAGTTGAGGTTCCAGCCGTAATCGTCCGCGGCGCTTCTCATCAGCGCGTAGCCCTGCGCGTAGGATATGATTTTCGAGGCGTAAAGCGCCTTGCGGATCTTTTCCGCAAATGCCGCTTTGTCTCCCGTATAAGGCCGCACGCTCCTTTGATACGCTTGCGCGGCCTTCACGCGCTCAGGTTTGATAGCGGAAAGGCAGCGCGCGTACACCGCCTCGCTGATAAGCGTCAGCGGGCAGCCCGCGTCGAGTGCCGCAACCGCCGTCCATTTGCCCGTGCCCTTTTGCCCGGCGGCGTCGAGTATCTTATCCACAAGCGGCGCGCCGTCCGCGTCCTTGTAGGCGAGTATGTCGCTTGTGATGCCGATCAAATAGCTGTCAAGCTCGGTTTGGTTCCACGCGTTGAACACCGCGTGCATCGCTTCGGCATTCATGCCCAGCATGTCCCGCATCAGCTGATACGCTTCGCAGATCAGCTGCATATCGCCGTATTCGATGCCGTTATGCACCATCTTCACGAAATGACCCGCGCCGCCCTCGCCTACCCAGTCGCAGCAGGGCTGGCCGTCCGCCTTGGCGCAGATCGCCTGAAAGACCGGCTTGATGGCTTCCCACGCGGCGGGAGACCCGCCCGGCATTAGGGACGGGCCGTTGAGCGCGCCCTCCTCGCCGCCGGACACCCCTGTGCCCACATACAGAAAGCCCTTTTCCTCCGCCTGCTTTACGCGGCGCATGGTATCGGGGAAGTGCGAATTGCCGCCGTCGATGATGATATCCCCCGGCTCGAGTACTGTAAAGAGCGCTTGAAGCGTATCGTCCACCGCAGTACCCGCCTTGACCATCATCATGATTTTGCGGGGTCTTGCGACCGCGTCCGCGAGCGCTTGGAGCGAGTGCGCGCCGACAATGTTCTTTCCCTTGGCGCGCCCTTGTAAAAACGCGTCCGTCTTTTCCGCCGTCCGGTTGTACACCGCGACGGCAAACCCCTTGGATTCCATGTTCATCACAAGGTTTTCGCCCATCACGGCAAGGCCGATCAAGCCTATATCGGCTTTTTTCATGCTGTTCTCCTTATGCTTTTTCGCTTTGCGCGCAGCTTACCGCTTGACGCGCGCGTTCCCCTCGTAAATGCTCCATATCTGTTCTTCGTCGGCGGGCGTGGCGTAATCCGTCAGTAGCGTCACCACGAGCGCGCCCGAAGCCCAACCGAATTGCAGCCACTTCTCCGGCGTCCAGCCCCGAAGGATACCGTAAAGAAGGCCGCTTACAAAGCCGTCCCCGCCGCCGATGCGGTCGAGTATGGGGATATTGCGCGGCTCTTCCACGAACCATTCGCCGTTTGCCTGCATGATCGCGCCCCAGAGATTATCGTTGGCGCTCACCACC
>JAQVRG010000007.1 GCA_028701165.1 Eubacteriales bacterium
CTCCTTCTGCCGCGTCGATTGGTTTTGCGGCCTTTTTTCTAAGAACGCCGCCGGACATAAGCCGCAGCAGCTTGACCGACATCAAAAGCGTAATGACGCCCTCGAGCATATTGACGGCCTCCACGGGGATGTTGGTGCCGCGCTGCATGGCGCTGCCGCCCGTAGCCAAGCCCGCGAGCAGTATGGAGGCTACGGCCGTGCCCGCCGGATCGAAGTTTGCAAGCAGCGCCGCCACCATGCCGCTCCATGCGTAGGCGGTGGAAAAGATCATTTGGTCGATGTAACGGTATTTGGAGCCAAGCACCTCAAACGCGCCGCCAAGACCCGCCACAACGCCCGAAAGCAGCAGCACGAGATAGAGCATGCGCCTGCTGTTGATGCCGCCGTAGAGGGCGAAGCGGGGGTTGAGGCCGCCCATTTTCGCCTTATAGCCGAAGCTGGTCTTCTTGAGCAGCACATAGATGATGGCGACGCATACGAGCGCCAACACAAAGCCCCAGTGCAGGTTAAAGCCCTTAAAGATTTTGCCGAGCTGCGCCGTTTGCTCGATCTTGCCCGTTTGGATGGAGTTGAGGTCGAGCGCCGAGGGGTCTTTGACCACATAGTTGGTCAGATAGCTTGCGACGTTGTTTGCGATATAGTTGAGCATCAGCGTCGAGATGATAAAGGTGACGGAGAATTTGTCGTAAAGCCAGCCGGAAAGGAGCGAATAGAGCGCGCCGATCACGACCGCGCCGAGCATTGCGCAGACGATCCTGACGATCCCGGGCGCGGGCAGGTAGTAGGCGATGAGCGCGGAAACCAATGCGCCCAGTATCATCTGCCCCTCGCCGCCCATGGCTTCATACCCGGAGCGCCACGCGATGCACACGGCAAGCCCGCCCATGATGATGGGCGTGGCGCGCGAGAGCGTGGCGGAAAGGTAGAACATGTTGCCAAAAGCGCCGTTTACCATGATCCCGTAGGTTTTAAACACGTCCTCGCCCGCGAGCAGTATGATGATGGCGCCCAGCGTAAGGCTGACCAAAACCGCCGCAGCGGGCTGGCAAAGCGTATCCAAAGCGCCGGCCAAGGCGCGCTTCCAGTCTCGTTTGTTCAGATCGTCATTCATGGCTTTTATTCCCTCCCAGCATCAGAAGGCCAAGGCTTTTATCGTCCATTTCACCGCGCTTGCATTCACCGTTAACGCGCCCTTCAAACAGGACGTAGATGCGGTCGGACAGGCGCATGATCTCGCTGAGCTCCGAGGAGACCAGCAGCACGCCGCCGCCGTCCGCGCGTTTTTTGAGCATTTGGTCATGGATAAATTCCATCGCGCCTATGTCGATGCCCCGCGTGGGCTCGCAGGAGATCAAAAGCGGCGCGGACATGGACATCTCTCGCGCGACGATCAGCTTTTGGGCGTTGCCGCCGGACATTTCGTGCAGCTTCTGCGCGGGGGAGGAGGCTTTGACGTCAAACTTGCGGATCAGCTCCGCGCAGTATTGCCGTACGCGGTTCCAGTCTACAAAGCCCTTCTTGCTGAAGCCGTCGTCGTCCTCCTTGCCCATGAGGGTGTTTTCGGCAAGCGTCGCGTCGATGGCGCTGCCCCAAACAAAGCGGTCCTCCGATATGTGCGAAAGCCCCGCGTCGCGTATCTCGCGCACGCTCTTATTGGTAACGTCTTTGCCCTGCAGGCGCACCGTGCCGCCGTCCGTGTGCCGAAGCCCCGTTATACATTGGATCAGCTCCGACTGGCCGTTGCCGGACACGCCCGCGACGCCTACGATCTCGCCCGCGCCCACATGGAGGCTGACGTCGTCGAGCAGGAGCTTGTTTTCCCCTTTGAGAGAAAGCCCCGTAACCTCAAGAAGCTCTCTCGTGACCGTTTGCGGCGGGATATGCCGCGCGGGAATGTGCCTTCCCACCATGAGATAGGCAAGCTCCTCCGCGTCGGTCTCGTTTTTCATGCGCTCCGCCACGACCTTGCCGTCCCGCATGACATAGACGCGGTCGGCCGCGCTCATGACCTCCTGCAGCTTATGCGTGATGAGTACGATGCTCTTGCCCATCGCGCAGAGATTGCGCATGGTTTCAAGCAGGCTCTCCACCTCCAGCGGCGTGAGCACAGCCGAGGGCTCGTCGAATATGATGATCTCCGCGCTTTGGTAGAGTATCTTGAGAATTTCGACCCGCTGGCGAAGCCCTACGGGGCATTCGTCAATGCGCGCGTCGGGGTCGATCTTGAGCATATATTGATCCGAAAGCGCCTGCACCGTTTCGATGGTCTTTTTCTTGTCCAAGAACAGGCCCTTTGTGATTTCGTTTTTGAATACGATGTTTTCCGCCACAGTCATGCTTTCAAACAGCATGAAGTGCTGCTGTACCATGCCGATCCCCTGCGCCATAGCGTCGGAGGGATTGTGAAAGCGCACCTTGCGCCCCCGCACAAACACCTCGCCGGAGGTGGGCTTTTCCAGCCCGTAGAGCACCTTCATGATGGTGGACTTGCCCGCGCCGTTTTCGCCTACGATGGCGAGGATCTCGCCTTGGTTAAGATGGATGTTCACGTCGTTGTTGGCGCAAAGATCGCCATACATCTTGTAGATGTGCCGCATTTCGAATATGGGGACCCTTTGTTCCGTAGCCATATATTCCGTCCTTTTGCACGATAGAGTTGTCCGGCGCGGGGAGATTGAACCCCGCGCCGGCAGAATGCGTTCTTACATCTGATAATCCGCTTCGGCGGGGATGGAGAGCACCAGCGTGCCCGAAACGATATCGTCAACGGCCTTTTTGCAGGTGGCGACGACGTCGTCGGTCAGGATGTCGGTGTTGCGGTAAACGCCGGGGTTGGTGATGTGCGTGGCGCCGATGGCGTTATCCACGAGCTTCTGCTCGGTGAGACCCGGGGTCAGCGTGCCCGCGAAGTACTGGTCGATGATCCAGCCCATCGTAACGCCGGTGTTCTTGAGCTGCGCCGAGAGGATGTACGGATTGTCCGGCGTGGTGGCGTCGGCGTCCTGCGCGCAGGAATAGATGTACTTGCCGTCCTTGGCAAGCTCGAGCGCGGCTTGGAAAATGCCCTCGTTGGCGGCGGCGGCGGCGCCGAAGATGTAGGTGCAGCCGGCAGCCTGCTGCTGCTTGGCATACTCATAGGCAATGCTGGTGTCGGTATAGCTGTTCGTCCAGTTGAAGATGAAGTCGGCTTCGGGGTTGATGCTCTTTACGCCCTCCATGAAGCCCCAGCGGTATTTCCAAGAGCCGGCGCCCTCAAAGCAGCCGATGTAGCCGTAAACCTTCTCGGTGGGGAACGCGGCGCCCGCCATCACGCCCATGATGTAGGCGGCCTGCTCTTCGTTGTACATGACGCTGGTGACGTTGTCGCTGCCCGCGTCGGTGTCGATGACGGCGTACTTGGCGGCGTCGGGATAAGCGTCCGCCATGGCGGCGGCATATTCGGCGGACTGCCAGCCTACGCCCACGATCAGGTTGTAGCCCTCCACGACGGAGGCTTCATAGTTGGACTGCCACTCGTCGGTGTCGGCGCATTCCATAACGCTGTATTCGTAGCCGTATTTGTCGGCCTGTGCCTTGACCATATCCACGACCTGCGTTAAGAACAGGTTGGTGCCGACGGTATCGCAGATCACGGCGATGCGCGCCTTTTCGGCGGGCTCCTCCGCGGGCGCTGCGGGTTCGGCGGCAGGCGCTGCGGGCTCGGCCGCGGGCGCTGCGGGCTCGGCTGCGGGGGCGGGAGCAGCGGCGGGCGCCGCGCAGCCTGCCAAGCAGGAGGCCAGCATGGAGAACGCGAGAAGCAGAATGAACAGTTTCCTCATTGTTTTTCTCTCCTTTATACTTGTTCTTATTTTAAGGCCGCAAGCGGCGCTTAAAAACACAGTTCGGGCGGCTTATACAGCCAATAGAGGGATTGCGGGCAGGCCGTAAGGGCCAAGGCGCGCTGGAGGGATTGTGAAACGGCGTTGTCGGGTGCTACATGGCAGTAGGGTATGCTGCCCCGCAAGAGCAGTTCCCGCATGAGATGGGTTTGCAGGCTCTTGCCAAGTCCGTTTCCCCGGTAGGCGGGCACGATCTCAAGAAGCCCCATAGCCCCCTCGGCGTGCACGCCTATGCAGCCCGCCGGTACGCCGTCAAGGAACGCGCCCAGCATGAAGTCCTCGATCCGCGCGCGTATGTACGCTTCACGCGTGTTGGGATGATGGTAATTTTGCAGCACGAAGTCCAAGTCCTCTAAGGTCAGCCGACGGATCGAAGCGCCGCAAGGCGAAACGGTCACGCGGTTTTGGGTATAAACGAACTGCAAAACCTCCATACATTCCGTAAAGCAGCCTTCGCGCATGAGCCGCTCCGCCATTGCGCCGTCATGCAAAAGCGCCATGCCGCTGCCGCGAAGGGCGGGCAGCGCCTCCACCGCCGCGCCTGCCGCGAAAAGCTTGCCGTTGCGGGCAAGCAGCAGCCCATCCGCCGCGTCATAAAGGATAGCCGCGCCCAAATGCAGCGCCTCGCGCATATCCGCGTAGAGAAGGGGGTCTGCGAGTGAAAAGCGGGTGCTCACAGCGCGCCCCTTTCCGCCGTGGCGGCGCTGGGCGGGAGGCATACGACCAGACGAACCTTTTCCTTGGCGAACAGGCCGTTCCAGCCTTTTTTTAACGGCTCGTCCGTGATGATCTCGTCCACCTCGGAAAGCTCCACGATACGGTTGGCGCGATACCGGCCGAATTTTTCCGAATCGATCAAAAGGAAGCGCTTTTCGCTGTTTTGGAGCATCGCGCGGCGCACCTGCGCCTCCTCCTCGCTGTTATCGGTGACGCCGAAGCGGTCGTGTATGCCCGAGCAGCTTACAAACGCCTTGTTGGCGCGGTATTCCCGCAAGATATCCGTAGCCGTATAGCCCACGAAGGAATGGGAGGTTTGCCTGAGCACCCCGCCCACGCAAATGAGCCGAATGTGCGCGCAGTCGGCAAGCGATTGCACCACGCCCAAGGCGTTGGTGATGATCACGAGCTTTTTGTCCGCCGCGTCGCGCAGCATATGCGCAAGGTGCAGCGTGGTGGTGCTGGAATCCAGCATCAGCATATCGCCGTCCTCCACAAGTGAAAAAGCCCGCGCCGCTATGCGTTCCTTCTGCTCGACGAGCAGGGTCTGCCGCACCGCGAACGGGGCTTCCTTATCGAAGGTCTTTACCATATACGCGCCGCCGTGGACGCGCACGACGGATTTTTCTGTTTGACTAAGCTTGTCAAGATCGCGCCGTATCGTTTCATCGCTGACGCCGAAGGCGCGCCCAAGCTCCGCAACGGAGACGCTCTCCCGCTTGCTCAGTATCTCCTTGATCGCGTGATACCGGTCGATCGCCAGCATAGTAACCTCCGCGCCGCAAAAGGATGGATGTTGTTTTATGATCGTTTCCCGCTTGATGGAATTCACTAAAAGCCACAAATTACAAAAACACCATATCATAACCCACGGGATTCGTCTAGATACATTTGAAGAATATATCGAAAAAACGGCTGAAAACGGCATGTTGACAGGAAAACCACCGCATGTTAGAATACAAACGTATCACGATTCACAAAAACAGAAAATCCAAAGCAAAACCAAATAAAAGCTCAGGAGGATCGCTATGGAATACGACTACGCTTATTTTCAAAAAAGCGCCGACTATATTCTTGACCGCGCGGGCTTCATACCGGAGGTAGCCGTGATCCTAGGCTCCTGCCTTGGCCCTTTTGCGCAGAGAATTGCCGACCCTGTCGTGATCGACTACAAGGATATCCCGAACTTTCTCGTTTCCACAGTCTCTTCGCACGCGGGCAAGCTGATACTCGGTACGGTGGCGGGCAAAAAGGTCGTTTGCATGTCCGGCCGTTTTCATACCTACGAAGGATACGATTTTGAACAGCTTGTCATACCCATACGCGTGTTTCAATGCCTCGGCGTGAAGGCGACGGTGCTTACAAACGCGGCCGGCGCCATCAACACGGACTACCGGCCGGGCGATGTGATGATCATCAAGGATCACATCAAATTGACGGGCGCAAGCCCCTTGCGCGGACGCAACCTAGAGGAATTCGGGCCGCGCTTTTTCGATATTTCGCGCATGTATACGCCGGCGCTTCGCGCGCTTGCGCTTTCCTGCGCCGAGGGAAGCGGCCTGCGCGTGCACGAGGGCGTGTATTTCTTCTTTACGGGGCCGCAGTTTGAGACCCCGGCGGAGATCCGCGCCGCGAGGATTTTGGGCGGCGACGCGGCGGGCATGTCCACCGTGACCGAAGCGCTCACAGCCGCGCATTGCGGTATGCCGCTTCTTGGCCTGTCCGTCATGGTCAACATGGCGGCGGGCGTATTGGATACGCCCATCAGCGATGCGGAGGTGGATAGAACCGCCGCTATGATCGCGGGCGCGTTCAGCGATTATGTGGAGAAGATCATTGGCAGGATGGACGTTTGACCGGGGAGGAAAACGAAATGCGGCAAAAGCTTCTTTTTAAGAATTGCACCATACTCGCGGGCGCGGGCGAAACGGAATACGCGCCTGTCGAGAACGGGTATCTGGGCGTGGAAGGCGATACGATCGCCTACATCGGCAGGGAGAAGCCCGAGGGATACGAAACCGAAAAGGATATGCGGGGGGCGCTTCTCTGCCCCGGGCTTATCAACGCGCACACGCACGCGGCCATGACGCTGCTTCGGGGCTTAGGGAGCGGCTTGCCGCTTGACCGGTGGCTGCATGAGGCGATCTTCCCCGTGGAGGACAGACTTACGGACGAGGACATCTATGCGGGCAACGCGCTTGCGCAGATGGAGATGCTTTCTTCCGGCACGACCTCCTATTCGGATATGTACGATAAGCCCATGACCGCCGTGGAGCTTTGCGCGCAAAGCGGCATGAAGATCAACCTCTGCCGCCCCATCTTGAGCTTTGATCCCAGCGAGCGCGCCAAGGACAGCTGGCGCGTGCAGGGTACGCTCGCGCTGTTCGACGGTTATCATATGGCGCAGAACGGGCGCGTGCGCGTGGACTTTTCCATCCATGCCGAATACACGAACCACGAGAGTCTTGTGCGCGAGTACGCGGAACTGGGCGCTGAACGCGGCGCGCGCATGCACCTGCATCTTTCGGAAACCTATAAGGAGCACGAGGAATGCAAGGCGAGGCACAATAAAACGCCCGCGCAATGGTTTTACGACCTCGGCGTGTTCGAGCTTCCCACGGCGGCCGCGCACTGCGTGGCGGTGGAGGACGCGGATATCAAGCTTATGAAAGCGTGCAATGTAAGCGCCATCCATAATCCGTCGAGCAACATGAAGCTGGGCAGCGGCTTTGCGCCCATATTGAAGATGCACGAAATGGGCGTGAACGTCGCCCTCGGCACGGACGGTACGGCCAGCAACGACAATCTCAACATGATCGAGGAGATGCACCTTGCCGCTCTGATCCATAACGGCATTTTGCGCGATCCCACCGCGATGCCGCCCGCGCGCGTGCTTGATATGGCCACGCGCAACGGCGCAAGATTGCAGGGACGCGCGGATACGGGCGTGCTTGCGGTCGGCAAAAAAGCGGATATCATCGCCGTTTCGACCCAAGCGCCGCATATGCGCCCTCTACTCTCCCAGCTTCCCGCGCTTGTCTACAGCGCGCAGGGCAGCGACGTCATGATGACCATGGTGGACGGCAGCATACTCTATGAAAACGGCGAATTCAAGACCATTGACGCGGAACGCGTATACCACGACGTCGCGGCTTCCGTCAAGCGGCTGTACAATCTCTAAAACCTGAGGAGGAAATGAAATGGAACGGGCGGATCGAGATCTCGCGTTCATGCTCCAATATGAAAACATCGCGTGGTACGATAACGGCAAAGTGCGTATACTCGACAGGCGCTGCTATCCGCGCCGCGTGGAATTTGTAGAGTGCGCGCGCTACGCGGAGGTCGCGCAGGCGGTCACGGACATGGTGACGCAGAGCGCGGGGCCGTATACGGCGGCGGCGATGGGTATGGCGCTCGCGGCCTACGAATGCCGCGAAAAAAGCGCGGACGCGCAGCGGGCATACCTTCGCGCGGCGGCGGACTGCCTGTCTTCCGCGCGCCCAACCACGGCAAAGCGCATGCGGCAGGTCTGCGATACGGCGCTCAACGCGGCGGAGAAGGCGCTTCTTTCGGGCGAAAACGTGGCGGAGGCGATCAAGGCAAACGCCATACGCGCCAACGACGCCCGCTATACGAAGATCGGCCATATGGCGTCCTACCTTGTGGACATGTTCCCGGACAAGGGCGCTGTGATGACCCAATGCTTCGGCGAGACCATCGTGGGGCAGATGCTAAGAGTCGCCAAGGCGCGGGGAAAGCAGCTTCGCATCTTCTGCCCCGAAACGCGCCCTTATTTTCAGGGCGCGCGCCTGACGGCTACGGTCTGCTATGAAATGGGCTTTGACGTGACCGTCATTACGGACAATATGCCGGCGTTTGTGATGGAGCGGGAGCATATCGACGTGTTCACTTCCGCTGCGGACGTCATTTGCATGGACGGGCATGTGGTCAACAAGGTGGGCACCTTCCAAATCGCCATCGTCGCAAAGTATATGGGCATTCCCTATTACGTTACGGGCGCGCCGGACGTGGTGCACCCGGACATCGGCAGCGTCAAGATCGAAATGCGCGATTCCGATTTCGTATTGCAGGCTATGGGCGTCAAGACCGCGCGCGACGGTGTAAAGGGCTATTATCCCGCCTTTGACGTAACGCCGCCGGCGCTCGTCAGCGGCGTGGTGACGGACAAGGGCATCTATTGTCCCTACGATCTTGCGCGCTACCAGAAGGAAGGCAACGCGGGCGAATATGAATTGGTGGTATAAGGATTTATGATGGAAGCAGGCAAAAGCAAGCAGCAGGTCGTGGATTTCTCCAAGCGTGCCTTTGAACGGAAGCTGTTCGCGGGCACGAGCGGAAATTTAAGCGTTTATGATCGGGAGAAGGATCGGATTTACATTACCCCCTCGAGCGTCCGGTATGAGACCATGCAACCAGCCGACGTGATGGTGATCGATCTTGCGGGCAAGGTGCTCGAAGGGCCGCACAAGCCCTCGTCGGAATGGCGGCTGCATACGGCGGTGTACGCGGTGTACCCCCAGATCGGCGCGCTGGTGCACACCCATTCCCCCTTTGCCACGGCCTTTGCCGTGAACCGCGAGGAAATACCCGCCACGCTCATCGAGATGTTCTTTTTCTTGGGCGGCTCGATACCCTGCGCGCCCTACGCCTGTCCGGGCACGGCCGAGGTGGGCGCATATGCCGTGCCGCTGCTTGAAGACAAGGGCGGATGCCTGCTTGCCAACCACGGCGTGCTCGCAGTCGGCAAGGATATGGAGCAGGCCTATATCCGCGCGGAGTACATCGAGGACGCGGCAAAAATTTACAGCATTGCGAAGCTTGTGGGAACGCCGGCCATCCTTTCCGCGCTGGAGGAGTAGGCGCGCTTGACAAGCGGGACGGATTCCTGTAAGATAAAACCGCTTGGCAGGAAGCCAAGTCTGGAGCGCAGCAGCGCTCCGCATGGATACCCCGCTTGACCGACGCAGAAACAGGTATACTTTGAAGGTATACGAGCCTTTTGAAAAAGGTTCGTATACCTTTTTGTTTATCCTGCGTATCTGCGGTAAGGCAAGGCGAACAGCAACCAAAATCATAAGAGGAGGAAGATCATATGGCATGTTTTATCGTACCGGCGGCGGAGGCGATCATCACAAAAACCGTAACGAAGGCCGTGAGCAAAAAAGAGCAGGTGAGCGTTTCGCAAAGCCTAAAAATCCCGTTTTCCCAAAAGCTGGGCTGGCTGACGAAGCTCCTTGCCGGCGGCTCCGTGCTGCTGGCGTTCGAGCATGTGTGGCACGGTGAGGTCACGCCGTGGTTCCCGTTTTTGACGGCGGCCGCTAATCCAGCGGACACGGCGGAAATGCTGCACGAGATGGCCACGGCGGGCGTTGCGATGGCGGCGCTTGTCACGCTGGTTTGGGCAGGTATGCTCGCCGTTTGTGCCGCTGTGGAAAAGAAGGCGCAGCGTGCGCGCGCAAACGCCGAATAGGGTAAGAAGATATGACGTTACTCTTAACGACCTTTGCAGCCATTCTCGTTACCGCGCTTTGGTATCTAAGCGCCGCCGCGCGGGAGCTGAAAATCGGCATGCTTTGTTGGATGTATTGGGGCGCGGCCTTGATGTGGCTTGTGGACGCGGTTTTCGAGTATGCGGAGCTTGGCGCGGCGTTTTTCTCGCCCGCGCCCGCAGATATGCTAAACGACCTCTACCTTGGACTTTCCGCTGTGGCGCTGGGGCTTGTGATATGGCTTGCGGCACTGCTTGTCAAGGACCCGCGCGGCGTTGTAAAAGCGGCGCTGCTGGGGCGCAAATAGCGCCGCATAAAACATATACCGCCGCGAAGCAAGAAAGAGGATAGCTTTTCTTGGCGCGGGGTGATATGCTATGCGGATGAAAACGAATCGCAGCAACCAAATCTTCGGCCGCTTTGTCGGCGTCCATTACAGCCTGCTCCAAGGCTTGTACTGGATGCTGCAATGCGGCTATTATGCGTTTGGCGCGTCCTATCTATATCAAATGGGCTTAAGCAGCACGCATGTGGGCGTGGTGTTCGCGTGCGTGGGGGCGCTTTCGGCGCTCACGCAGGCGCAGATCGCCAACGCCGCGGATCGAAGCGGCGTGATCGCGCCCAAATGGATCGCCGTATCGCTGATGGCGCCGGCGAGCGTGCTGCTGCTGTTGCTCTCCTTTGGCGTGGAAAGCGGCTGGCTTGGAATCGTGTTTTACGCCGTGGTGTGGGTGCTGGTGATGGACGTGCAGTTTTTGCTTTGCACCATGAGCATGGACAGCGTCAAGGCGGGTGCGCGCGTCAACTTTGGCATAAGCCGCGCCTTTGGTTCCATGAGCTACGCGCTCACGGCGTATGCGCTGGGCGTGATATGCGCGGCGCGCGGCGCTGTCATAACCATACCCATCGCCGCGGGCTTATCGCTGCTGTTCACGCTTGCGCTGCTGCTGTGGCGCGTGCAGCCATCCAAAGCGGAGACGCGCGCGCAGGATGTATTGCCGCAAGAGGAAGAGGAGGGGAGCTTTTTTAAGCGCTACCCGCGTTTTATGCTCTTCGTGGCGGGCTGTTCGCTCGTTATGATCGCCTACTCCACCACCTGTAATTATCTGGTGCGCATCGTCAACATGCTGGGCGGCGGGAGCGAGGAGCTGGGTACGGCCATTATGATCACGGCCATGTGCGAGATCCCGACGATTCTTGTTTCCGTATGGCTCAATAAAAAATACGGCAGCAACAAGCTTATGGTCGCGGCCGCTGTGATGCTTTCCGTAAAGATGCTCTTAATCACGCTTTCCTCGAGCATATCGATGCTGTATTTGAGCATGACGATACAGCTTTTTTCCTATTCGCTCTTTATTCCCGTGTCCGTATACTATGTGGACGCGCTGATGCAAGAGCGCGACCGCATGAAGGGACAGGCCACCATGACGCTGATACTCGCCGTGGGCAATGCCGTGGGCTCGCTCTTGGGCGGGTATCTTTTGGATACCGTACGGGAAAAGGGCATGCTGCTTTGCTGCTTGACGCTATCCCTTATAGGCACCGTCGTGATGATACTGGGGACGGAGCGCGGCGATATGCGCGAAAACGCGGCGCGCACGGACGAGCAGAGCCTATAGGCGCAAGCGCCCCTTTTATCCGAGCACTTCCTTTGCATACCGCACGGACGCCATGGCGTCCTTTACATAGCGATCCGCCCCCATGTCGGCGGCCAGCTCCGGTGTGAGCACCGCGCCGCCCACCATGATCCTGCATAGGGGGGCTTCTTTTTTTAACAGCGCCACGGTTTCGCGCATGCTTACGACGGTGGTGGTCATCAGCGCGGACAGGCCGACGAGCTTTGCCTTGCGCGCCTTGACCGCGTCGAGTATGGTTTCCGGCGTTACGTCCCTTCCCAAATCGATCACATGAAAACGATAGCTTGAAAGCATGGAAGCCGCGATGTTTTTGCCGATGTCGTGTACGTCGCCCTTGACGGTAGCGACGATCACGTCGCCCGCGTCGCCGCCGCTTTGCGAAGGACACAGCTCGAAAAGCGCGGCTTTGGCGGCCTCCGCGCTCATCAAAAGCCCGGGCAGAAACAGCTTGCCCGCCTCATAAGCCTGTCCCACGCGATCCAGCGCCGGTATGACCTCGCGGTCGATCGCGCCCAGCGGGTCGGCGCTGTGCGCGCGCGCCTGCCTGACGGCTTCCTCGCGCAGCCCGCGATACACGCATTCGCCAAGCGACGCTTTTTCGCCGATAGCGGCGGGAGCAGCGGCGCTCTGCGCGTACGCCCCGATATAGGAGGCGCAGCCGGGATCATTCCCCAAGAGCACGTTGCAGGCGCGAAACGCGTCGAGCATGGGTACGGAATAGGGATTGACGATGGCCGCGTCCAGCCCCGCGCCGACGGCGAGGGTGAAAAAGGCGGCGTTCAAGAGCTCCCGGTTGGGAAGGCCGAAGGATATGTTGGATACCCCCAAACTGGTCTTTACGCCCAGCTCCGTTTTGACGCGGCGCAGCGTTGCAAGCGTTACGCCGCCGTTTTGCGGGGCGGCGCTCGCGGTCATGGTCAGCGCGTCCACGATGATATCCTTTTTATCGATGCCGTATTCCGCCGCGCGGGCGAGGATGCGTTCGGCGATCCTGAATCGTCCGTCGGCGGTTTCGGGGATGCCCTTTTCATCCAGCGTCAGCGCCACGATCACCGCGCCGTATTTTTTCGCAAGCGGGAACACCGCGTCCATGGACGCCTTCGCGCCCGTCACGGAATTGATCATGGGCTTGCCGTTATAGATGCGCAGCGCGCGGGAGAGCGCTTCCGTGTTGGCGGTATCGAGCTGCAAGGGCAGTTCGCACACGCCCTGTATTTTCGTGACCAGTTCCTCCAGCACCGACGCTTCGTCTATATCCGGCAAACCCGCGTTGACGTCCAGCACCTGCGCGCCGCTTTCCTGTTGGCGCACGGCCTCCTGCAAGATCAGCGCGTGGTCGCCGTCCTTTAGCGCCGCTTTGAGCTTGGGCTTTCCGGTGGGGTTGATGCGTTCGCCTATGAGCACCGGCGCGTCTGCGAAACGCACCGCGCGGCCGTAGCCGCATATGACGGTGTCATGTTTGGGCGTTACGGGCAGCGGCGAAAGCCCCGCGCACGCTTGGATCATATGGCGGATGTAGTCGGGCGAGGTGCCGCAGCAGCCGCCCAGCAGCCGCGAGCCCGCAAGCGCGGCGTTTTTCATATGCGAAGCGTAAGCCTCCGGCGAGAGCGTGTACGCCTCTTTGCCCGTGCCGTGGGGAAGCCCCGCGTTGGGGCTGAACGCGACAGGGATGGAACTAAGGGAGAGGATGCTTTCAAGCAGCGGAAAAAGCTCCGCCGGGCCGCGCCCGCAGTTAAGGCCGAGCGCGTCCACGCGCAGGCCTTCGAGCATGCTTACCACAGCCGCCATATCCGCGCCCGTGAGCATGCGGCTGTTCACGTCGGGCGATACGGTCGCAATGACGGGGAGATCGCAGCTTTCCTTGGCGGCGAGCACGGCGGCTTTCAGCTCATAGGCGTCCGTCATGGTTTCGATCAGCACGAGATCGGCGTTTTTTGCGCCCGCCGCGATGTGTTCCTTGAAAAGATCGACAGCCTCCTCAAAGCCAAGATCGCCTAGCGGGCGGAGCAGCCGGCCGATCGGGCCTACGTCCAGCGCCACATACCCGTGTCCGCGCGCCGAAACGGCGTCGCGCGCAAGGCGCACGGCTTCCCGCGAAACGTCGCCCACGGAAAGGCCGGCATGCTTGAGCTTGCAGGCGTTGTTGCCAAAGGTGCAGGTCTTGATGATATCCGCGCCCGCTTCGTAATAGGCGGCGTGAACGCCGCGCACGGTTTCCGGGTGCGCGAGCACCCAGCGTTCGGGCAGATCGCCCGCCGCAAGACCCTTTTCCTGCAGCAGCGTACCCATTGCGCCGTCAAAAAACAGCAGGCGTTCGCGCAAGGCTTGTAAGAATTCCATGCTAGGCTTCCTTTCTGAAAGCGCAGCCCGTGTTGGGACAGGCGGCGCACTTATGGATGTGACAGCTTTGCTTCTCCCGCGTTAAGCCGATGAAGGCCGTCACGGACTTGACGGGCGTGAGCATGCCCCGCGCCGTGGCGCACAGGCCGATGCGTTTTCCGGCGTGTAGCGCGTTTAGAAGCGCGAACGATGTTTCCATCGGCACATCCCCGTAACCGGGGGAATAGCGGGGGCGTAAGTACAGTCCGTCGGAACGATCCGACAAGGCTTCCTGCACCTCGTCGCAATAGCGCTCGATCGCCTCCGAAGCCAGCGTGTCAAGAAGATACGCGTCCGCTACGGAAAGCACCGCGCGGCGGCTGATGAGACGATCGACCTGTACGCCCAGCGTGGCCGCGAAAAGGAGGGCGCGCTCGCAGCCTGCAAGATGCGCCCGAAGCGAAGCGCCGCGCACCGCGACGCCGCATAGTTCAATGCCGTCTTTAAGCTCGCGCACGTCGCCCTCCAGCGTGACAAAGCAAGGCTGCGCGGCCTCCTCAAGGGCCAGTATGAGGTCGGCGCGATCAGCCGACGTTTCGTTGGATGTGTTGCGCGTCACAGCTTGCCTCCACGACATAGCGAATATTGTGCATGATCTCGCCCGCGATCTCGGGGTGGTTCATCGTATAGATATGCACGCCCCGCACGCCGTTGGCGATGAGATCGATGATCTGCTCCGTGGCGTAGGCTACGCCCGCCTGACGCATGGCCGTGGGATTATCCCCGAAGCGCTCGAGCAGGTTCAAAAAGCGCGGCGGCAGCTTCGTACCGCTCAGCTTGCAGATGCGTTCGATCTGCGATTTGTGGGTAACGGGCATTACGCCCGCGAGCACCGGCACGTCGATGCCGCGCGCGAGCGCTTGGTAGAGAAAGCGGTAGAGCACGTCGTTGTCAAAAAACATCTGTGTGATGAGAAAATCCGCGCCCGCGTCCACCTTCTCCTTGAGGTGCGTAAGATCCTGCGGCAGGTTTGCCGATTCCACATGCCCCTCCGGATAGCAGGCTGCGCCGATGCAGAAATCGCCGCGGCTGCGGATGCGCTCTGTCAGCGCCGAAGCGTAAACGTAGCTGTCTGCCGCGCGGCCGCTTTCCGGGATGTCGCCGCGCAGCGCGAGTATGTTCTGTACCCGCCCAAGCGTGAGCGTGTCGAGCATTTCATCGATCTGGGCCTTTGAAGCGTTTGCGCAGGTCAAATGCGCAAGCGGCGTCGCGCCGCACGCGCGCACATCGCTTGCCATGGCGATGTTGTTGCCCGCCGCGTTGGCGCTGCACGTCACGCTGATGAAGTCCGGGCGCAGCGCCACGGTGCGCTCTACGACCTCCGGCGCGTTGGATAACGCCGTCCCGCTTTTGGGCGGGAACAGCTCACAGGATACGGTAACGGCTTTTTTACGAAGCAGATCGGCGATAAACATGGTGAACGTCCTTTCTTGCACAAACGTCTAAAATAATAAAACCCCGCGTCGCGTTTGCGAAGCGGGGTTCCGTATCTATAGATATAGACCTAGAATCGGCTTGGCAACACGACGAACAGCGTGGAATGTATCATCATCCCACGCATGCACATCATCATGCTGCCACTGCTAACCTTCATAAGTATACGGTACCTCTTTTTTCAATTGTTATTCATCTTACCCCACTTATGCGGCGTTGTCAAGCCCGCGGCAGAGGCGCGCAATTTGCGGAAATTTCCATATTTTGTTGAAACAGACGTGAACATGTGCTAATATCCAATATATATATCCTAGGATGCGTATGCCCTTTTTGGCAGGCGTTTGCCGGACGGGCGGCGCGATACGGCATGGGCGCAGGGATCGGCGGGAACAACAAATCTAACGTGCGTCTGTGCGGATTCTTTGGGAAAGCGGGAAACGAACAACATGGCGGAGAATAGAGAGAGAGCGGAAGGCGGCTTGCCCGATCAGGCTTTCTTGACGTTTTTAACAAACACCACCGACATTATGTATGTGCTGGATCGGAATATGGTCTGCCTGTCGGCTTCCGAAAGCTTTGCTCGTTATCTTGGCTTGGAAGATTCATCCGCCGTTATAGGAAAGCCTATTTTCGAGCTTCTGCCGGATCAGCAGCAGGCAAAGCGCTATGCAAAGGACGCCCGCGCGGTGCTGCAAACCGGGGAGGATATACTTGGCTTTGTTGAATCCGCGCACGACCATGAGGGACGTATCCATCACGCGCTTTGCTCAAAATACGCGGTGCGCGGTGCGGACGGGAAGCCCAAGGCCGTGCTTTTCGTATCCCGCGATATGACCCGCGAATATGAAACGAACGAGGACTACTGGCGATCCGTGCAGTATCTTTTGGAGCTGCGCGACAACGAATACGCCGCGTGGATGTTCGATATCACGAACTGGCGCGTGGTGGAAACGCGCTTTAGCGATAAGGAAACATACGCTATAACGCCAATCGATACGATAGACGCCTATCTTGCCGCCGCCTCCGCCGCCGTTGTTGACGACGCCGAGGTGAAGCGCTTTTTTGATACGCTCTCCTTGAAAACGCTGTATGAAATCTATAAAAACGGTACGCGCAGGCTGGATTATGAATACCTGTGCGCCATGCCCGACGGCGCCGAACGCTGGGTCGGCTTGATCGTGCGCCTCAATACGGATCCCATCAACGGGCATTTGATGCTGATCGGCTCCATGCTGGACATCAACCAGCAAAAGACCGCGCAAAGCGAGCTTGCCAAGGCTGCCGAGGTCGATTCCATGACGGGCCTTCTCAACCATGACGCGACGTTTAACCATATCGGCCGCTATATTACCGGCGACGGTGCAGGCGGCACCCATGCGCTGCTGATGGTGGACAGGGACAATCTCAAGGGCATCAACGACCATTTGGGGCATCAGGCGGGCGATGAGATCATCATCGAAACGGCGAAGGCGCTGCGCTGTACCTTCCGCGACGACGACGTGATCGGCAGGGTTGGCGGCGACGAGTTCCTTGTGCTGGTGAAAAACGTAGGCAAGCCGCAGATGCTGCGGCGCAAGGCCGCGGAGCTGCTGCAGGCGTTGCAGTATATTTGCAGAACGCCGGAGGTCACCGTGGAATCCACCGGCAGCATCGGCATCTCCTTCTATCAGGGCGACGGAAAAACGGTGGACAGGCTTTATGCGGAAGCGGACGCGGCGCTTTATCAATCCAAGGCCAACGGGCGCAACCGCTATACCTTCTACGATCAGGAATCCGGGAGCGCGCCGGAGACGGAGGCGCGCGACGCGCTGATGGAAAACGTGAACCTGCGGACGCTGCTTAACAGCATCGACGGCGGTATTCTTATTTTACATATGGACCCGGGGAAGGAGCTTAAGCCCGTCTTTTTCAGCGATTCCTTCTTAGCCATGATGGGCGGGCTTACGCAGGAGGAGGCGGCTGCGCTCAGCGTGGAGGGTATCTTCCCCTGCATCCATCCCGACGACCGGGATCGTGCGCGCGCCGAATTTTTAGCCGCGCTCAACGACGGGCAGACGCTTCGCACCACCTACAGGCTTACTGGACGTAGCGAGCGCTACGATCACCTTCTACACCAACGGCGAAGCGGCTTACGCGCCGGAGGAGACGGTTGCCGGCATGCCCGAGGCCGTTATCGATTCCGGCCTTGTGCACGCGGATTCCGCCGAGGCGTTTCGTGCCTTCTATCAGGGCATGACGCAGGGGAAGAAGGAAGACAAGGGCCTGTTCAAATGCCGTTACGTCAGCACGGGCCAATACGGGTGGGCGACGCTGTCCTATCAAACGATATTCGACGGCGAAGGCAGGCCGGAGAAGGTTATCGGCAGCGCGGAGGAGTTGCCGGGCATCATGGGAAGGCAAACGCGGCT
>JAQVRG010000165.1 GCA_028701165.1 Eubacteriales bacterium
AATGTCGTTTCAAAGGGGCCTTCCTGCTCGCGTCCGTAGCGCATGTTGACCTTTTTTAGGTATCGGTCGGCGGAAGCCGCCGCTTTCTTGCCGCCCGCGATGCAGCAGAGCACGCCCGCATCCGGCGTTACGCAAGCGCCGCAGGCAAACACGCGCCCGCCTTCCTCCACCTCGCCCGTATCCTCCGCAACCTGTATCCGGCTGCCCGCGCCAACGGCGATAACCAACGCGTCAAAATCCGCCGCCTGCTCCGGCTCCATGGCGGTCTGATACCGAATTTCGATCGGGTAATCCGAGAGCGCTTCGCAGTCCGCCGCAAAGCACGCGAGCGCCGCCGCGTCCTCCTTGAGCGTACCGCCCAGCGCGTCTGACTTTTCAAAAAGCGTAACGTGCACGCCTTTTTTCGCAAGCTCCAACGCCGCCGTCACGCCGCTCACGCCGCCGCCGATCACGGCTGCCGTGTCGCTGCGGCGCGGCAAAAAGAGGCGCCGCGTTTTCCTTGTTCCTTCGCGCACCGCCGCGGCCTCGATGGCGCGCATATCGATAGAGCCGCCGAGCGCCTTTCGCGCGCAGACCGCCATACAAGGCGCGTCGCAGCAGGCGCTGAGTGTGTGCGGCAACGGAACCACCTTGCAATAAAGTTCCAGCGCCGCCGAAAAATCGCCCTTTGCAACGGCTTGACACAAGGCCTTGCATTCCACATGCAGCGGGCATCCCGCCATAACGGGCGGCGGCTGCTGCTGGGTGCAGCGCGCTTCGATTTCGTATAAGGTTTTCTGGTCGATCATCCGCATCCGCTTATTTCTCCATATCGCCTGATTTTTCTGTCCAATGTGCTTCTGAAACAATTTTATTATAGCATAGGCGCTGCGCGAATAAAAGAAAGGGACGCCCATAAGGGCGTCCCAATATTAGGTTGTTTACTTCTTGAGCGCGTCGATCGCCGCCTTGACCTTTTCGGGCTTTGCGGGAATCTCGTACACGCGCGCGCCCGTCGCGTCATGGATCGCGGAGAGTACGGCCGGATGAACGGCGGTGAGGGGGCCTTCGCCGCAGCCCGCCGCGCCGTAAGGACCGTCGGGACGGTAGGTCTGGGTGAAGATGAGGTCATAATCGTCCGGAATATCCATAATGGTCGGGATACCGGCGCCAAGGAGCGTGGTGTGCTTCTTGTAATCCTCAAAGTCCTCGGTCAGCGCCAAGCCCATGCCCTGCGCACAGCCGCCGTAGGTGGAGCCTTCCACCACGAGCTTGTTGATGATGGTGCCGTAGTCGGCAACGGTGGTGAACTTGACGATGCGGGTCTTGCCCGTCGCCATATCGACCTCCACCTCGGGGATGAAGAGCTGGTACATGTAGTTGGAGAAGGGCGCGCCCTGCGCGGTGTCCGCGTCGCAGTCGGAGCACATGGCGGCCGTCCAAGAACCCTCATAGTAGGTGGGGATCTTCTCGGCTTCCATCTCCGCATAGGTACGATAGGTGCCGTCCGGCTTCTTCATCGCCGCGACGAGCAGCTCGGCGGCTACGCGCACGGCGTTGCCGGTAACGGTATTTGAACGGCTGCCGCCCGCGGGGCCGGAGGCCGGGGTATAGGCGGTGTCGTTCATCACCAGCTTGATGCGATCCGGGGTAAAGCCCGCCTGACGGAGGGTCTCATGCGCCATGGCCAACGTGCCCATGTCCGCGCCCTGACCGTGATCCTCCCAAGAATCGTACACGGTGACCGTGTTGTCGGGATTGAGGCGGATGTTGGCAAAGGAGGAGTCCTTGCCGTCCAAGCCGCAGCCGTATACGCCCACGGAGAAACCGACGCCGTACTTCTTGCTGCCGTCGCCCTCGGCGTTCTTCTTCTTGGCGCGCTCCTTCGCCGCGTAATAAACGGGACGAGCCTTTTCGAACATGCCCTCAAGGCAGAGCACTTCGGGCTTTTGACCGGTAGGCGTGGTAGCGCCCTCGCGGTAGATGTTCTTATAGCGCAGCTCGAAGGGATCCATGCCAAGCTTTTCTGCCAGCTCATCCATGCAGACCTCGCTGCCCATGAAGGACTGCGGCGAACCGTAGCCGCGGAACGCGGAGCCCCAAACATGGTTGGTGCATACGCAATAGCTGGTGTTGCGGATGTTGGGAATATCGTAGCCAGCGCCGGTGAACTGGGAAAGGCGCATGGTCAACAGATCGCCGAACTCGGAATACGGCCCGTGATCGACATAGTTCTCGCCCCAAAGGCCAAGAAGCTTGCCGTCCTTGTTCGCCGCCATCTTGATGTGCATAAAGGCGGGCGAGCGCTTGCCGGTATAGGTCAGGTTCTGGTACATATCGTAAACCAGCGAAACCGGACGGCCGTCCAGCGCCAAGCACGCGACGCCCAAGAGGGACTCGGAGGTCGGGGAGAACTTATAGCCGAAGGTGCCGCCCGCGTTGTTCTGCACAATGCGGAGCTTGTCGCCCTCCACGCCGATGCCGGTGCCGATCATGGCGGCGTGCAGGTGAATACCGACGGACTTGGAGTGGATGGTCAAGCGACCCTCTTCATCCATGTACGCTTAGCCGCAGTCCGGCTCCAGATGCAGATGGGGCTGGCGGGAGCAGTAGGACTCGATCTCGGCCACCACGCTGTCGGCCTTTTCAAAGATGGGTTCTACCTCTTCGCCCTTCTTGCACGTGGTATCGTAATAGACGTTGGGCGTGCCCGGATGGATCTCGATCGCGTCGGGCGCTTTGGCCTCCATCGCGCTCATGTAAGCGGGCAGGGGCTCAATGTCCACCTTGACGGCCTTCGCGGCAGCCTTGGCATGCTCCACGGTGTCGGCGGCGACCATGGCGACCGCGTCGCCGATCTGGAATACCTTCTCGTCGCAGAGGATGGGACGATCCCAACCGTCGCCCTTATTGTGGGTGGGGAAGAACACCAAGCCGTTGATGCGGTTATTGCCCTTGACGTCCTTGGCGGTAATGACCTTATAAACGCCGGGCATTTTCTCCGCTTCGGAGAAGTCGATGCCCTTGATCTTGCCGTGGGGGATATCGGACTGTACCAGCGCGAGTCTTGCCGTACCTTCGGGCATCTTGAGCGCGTCGTCCGCGCCGAAGTCCCAAGCGCCCATGACCTTTGCCATAGCGGAGGGGCGCACGAAGTCGGTGCCTATGATCTTGTTGCCGACGGGCTTAAAGAGCAGGTCTTCCTTCTTCATTTCGCCGCGCATGACCTTGGCGGCGTCCATCACGGCGTCCACCAACGGTTTGTAGCCCGTGCAGCGGCAAAGGTTCTTATGATCGTAGAACCACTGACGTACCTCCTCGCGCGTGGGGGAGGGGTTCTCACTAAGCAGCGCCTTGGCGCTCATGATGAAGCCGGGCGAGCAGAAGCCGCACTGCGCGCAGCCGTGACCCATCCATGCAAGCTGCAAGGGGTGCAGGTTTTCGGGACAGCCGACGCCCTCAATGGTTTCGATTTCCGTGCCGTCCTCAAGCTTGCTCATCTTAAGGATACAGGCGCGCTGCGCCTTGCCGTTTACCAGCACCGTGCAAGCGCCGCACTGGCCTACGCCGCAGGAAATCTTACAGCCCGTAAGATGCTCCTGTTCGCGCAGAACCTTGGCGAGGGAATCATTGGGGTCGACGATGATCGCCTTACGCGCCCCGTTGATCGTTAATACCTTTTTGATCATTTTCTCTACTCTCCTCCTTGTTTTTATGTTTATGCAAGTTGTTGAATCCTTTTCAACATGGTATACTGAATCATCCATTTCACAGGAGGTCGTTATGCAACATCCCAATGAGGAAATCGAACTGCACATGGCAAACTGTATCGACTATCTCGCCGCCGTCGTCAACGCGCAAACCACGGCCGATTACGGACGGCTGCACACAAAAATGCTCGACGCGCTCAACGCGCGGATGGAACTGATTTACAATAAGGTCGAAACCGAGCCGGAACCCGACTTTCTTACGGCGGAAGCCGTGACCATAGCCGTCGCGCAGCCCCGCTCCGGCCGCGTCTACACGCGCCATCTGCCGATGGATTACAAGGAAAACAGCAACGGTATCACCATACAGGGGGAGGATTTTCAGGGAAAGCCTTCTTCCATCGTGTTCTTATCCAATAATGCCGTTCAAAAAATCAAAGACCTCACCGGTCAAGGGTGGGAAAAGCCGCGCTGCAATCACGATGAATGATATGTATCCGCTATGCAAACGAGCACGGAAATAACGAAATAAATTATCTAAATTGTTATATAAGATTTTATATGATAGCCATTTTATATTCAAGTTACAAATAGTTACAACTCGCCTGCCCGGCCGTATTTTTTGAAGCCGCGCATACAGAAAAACAGCGCATGCCGCCATGCTTGCAGCGGTATGCGCTGCTTCGTTTTATCCGCTTATATCTCGGCTTCTCCGGCGAATACCATCGCCGCGCCGCCGGTCAAAAATACCGTTTCGTCCGTATAGCGGATATAAAGATCGCCCCCAAGAAG
>JAQVRG010000166.1 GCA_028701165.1 Eubacteriales bacterium
CGATGCTTACGCTGTTTGTGCTAAACGCGGTCATTGCCACCACCTCCAAGCAGCAGCTTTCGCCGCTGGGCGTGTTTTACGGCGCGATGCTTGCCCTCCTCGGCTTTATCCTCTACCGCGGCAGTGACGGGTATACGCTGCCGGACGAAAAGGGGCGCGTGTTCAGCGTCTTGCGCATGCGAAGGCTCTGCGCGGGACTGGGCGCGGCGCTCTGCCTTATCGGCGTGGGCGCGTATGTGCTCATCCCGCAGGAGTACGTTACCATCAACGCCTATCATGCCATGACGCGCGGCGTGTTGATGACGGCGGAGAACCCCGAGACGGCGCTGGACGCGTTTTCCATCAACGAGCAGTACGCGCTGCTCAACAAAACCCTCTATTACGACGATGTGCCGCTGATCTCGTTTGAATCGGAGCAGCTGCAACAGGAATTCTACGCAAACTACGGCTTCTTTGGCATCGCGACGTACTATCTGACGCACCCGGATTCGCTGCTTCGCATGACGCGGCTGGCCGTTGAGAACGCGTGGGCGGTGCGCCCGGCGTCGCTTGGGAATTTTGCGCGCGAGGCGGGCTTTGCGCCGGGTGCGCAAACGGGGTTCTTTACGCTTTGCAGCACCTTCACGCGCCGCGCGATGCCGCGCACCGTAGGCTTTATCGTGGTGTGGGCGGCGACGATTCTCGCTTGCTGCCGGAAGGATCGCGGCAGGCTTTGTATCCTCCTTGTCACCGTACTTATGGGGCTTTCGCAGATCGTGATCTCCATTATCGGCGCGGGCGACGCGGATGTGTCCAAGCACATTTTCCTGTTTAACGTGGCGTTTGATTTGGTGAGCTTTGTGGCGCTGGCCGCTGCGCTCAACTGGGTATATGCCCGCGTACGCGCGCCGGGCGAGGAGAAGAAGAAAAGGGAACGGAGAGGACGGGCAAAGCGTGCGCCGTCGCTTCCCGCATGAGGACGCGCGCGCGCACGGCGCGCTTTCTTGCGTTCATCCTGCTTGCGGGTACGCTCTTTGCATTACCCCTGTGCGCGGGCGCGCAAACGCCCGCGGCGCTGCTGATCTGTACGGCGGAGGAGGCGGAAACGCTCTCCGGGCTGCTGGATGCCTGTAGGGCGGACTTCACCTTGATCGTCCAGGCGGACTATACGCGCGACGCGCTTGCCGGGGCGGACAAGGTCATAACGACGCTGCCGGAGACGGCGAAGGACGCGATGGCGGCGGGGGCTGTGCCGTTATGCTTGGGCGATGCGTGCGCGCGGCAGACGGAGGTTACGCTTACACACGCGCAAAACGCGAGCGTGCACGCGTCGTATAACGGACTTACGCAGACCGCACGCTTTGAAAAGACGCTTCCCTATATCAGCGCCTTCGAGGGCGAAACGCTGGGGACGCTGGAGCTGGAAACGGTGGGGAGCCGTCCGTTTGCGGCGCTCGGCGAGAGCGCGTGGTATGTGCCGTGGTATAAGAAGGACGATTTTACCTTCCTCATGCTTGGCGAGGTCGTTTGCCGGTATTTGGATACCGGCGATACGGGCAGCATGTATGTGGTGATGGATGAAATCTATCCCTTCTCCGATTTTGAAGCCCTGCGGCGCAGCGCCGACGCGCTTTATGAAAACGCCATCCCGTTTATCGCGCGCGTGATGCCGGTTTACGACAATTTGGAATACCCGGCGTTCAGCCGGTACGCGGATACGCTGCTGTATTTGCAGTCAAAGAACGGCGCAATCGTCGTGCACGACTCGGTCATCTTTAACACCCTGCCGGGGAATGTGGATCAGGACAAGCTCGCCCGAGAGCTCGACGGCTTCTATACGCGCCTAACATCGATGCACATAAGGCGCTGCCCCATGCAGCGTGCGCCCTTGCTTTTGTCCCCGGCGCTTTTAAGCGCGGTAAGCGGGGAGGGGAAGCGCTTCGGTTCCTTTGCGGTGGACACCATGATACCCTTTACGCCCGGCGGAGAGGAGAGCGTAGACGCGCAGATACAGACGCTGAACGCGCGCTGGCTGGAGGTTGCGAATTACGCGTTGCAGGATTCCTATGCCCGCCCCGCCTATGCTGCCGTCCCGATGCCGGAAGCCTACGATTACTTGCAGGATACGGAGGAGGCGCGTACGCTTACGGGCTTCTTTACAGTCGGCAACAGCGTGCTTGTAACGGTTGTCGCGGTGAGCCTTACGGTATTTGCGGTGCTTATCATCTGGGGATATAAGCTCTACAAGCGAAAGTTTATGGGGTAGGTATGAGCGGATTGAATCTCGTCGCGCTGATGGCGCTCATATGTATTTGGACGCTGCTGCTCGTCAACGTAACGCTGACGGTGGCGGGTTACCGTTATTATGTCAAAACGGAGAATACGCCCGCGCCAGAGCTTAGCGCGTACCCGATGGTGTCCGTCTTGATCCCCGCGCACAACGAGGCGCAGGTTATCGTGCAAACGGTGACGTCTATACTTCGCTTCGATTATCCGGCGGATCGGTACGAGATCATCGTCATCAACGACAATTCCTCGGATAACAGCGCGGCGCTTCTGGAAACGCTGCGCGTAAAGAATCCCGAACACAAGCTTAAGATCATCAGCACGGATGCGGCGACGGGCGGCAAGGGAAAGAGCAACGCGCTCAACATAGGGCTTAAGCAGGCGGAGGGCGAACTGCTCGCGATCTATGACGCGGACAACACGCCGGAGCGCGGGGCGCTTCGCATATTGGTAGCGGAGCTTATGGCAGACGACCGTCTTGGCGCCGTGATCGGCAAGTTCCGCACGCGCAACCGCAACGCAAGCCTCTTCACGCGCTTTATCAACATCGAAACGCTGGCTTTCCAATGGATGGCGCAAGCCGGACGCTGGCAGCTTTTTAAGCTTTGTACCATCCCCGGCACGAATTTTGTCATACGCCGCGAGATTATCGACGCGATGGGCGGGTGGGATACCAAGGCGCTTGCGGAGGATACGGAGATCAGCTTCCGCATCTATATGATGGGGTATCTCATCAAAATGCAGCCCAAGGCGGTCACGTGGGAGCAGGAGCCGCAGGTGTTCCGCGTGTGGTTTAAGCAGCGCACGCGCTGGGTCAAGGGGAACATCTATGTGCTGATTAAGAACATACCCTTGATTTTTAGAAAGGACGCCAAGCGCATACGCTTTGACATCATCTATTTCCTGTGCATCTATTTTCTGCTGCTCATGTCGCTGCTGTTCTCCGATTTCATGCTGCTGGGCGATCTGACGGGCATCCTGCACTCGACGCTTGCGGGCTTTAGTATCCTGCTGTGGCTGATGGCGATATTGCTCTTTGTGGTGGGAACCTTTGTGACGATCCTTACGGAGCCGGGCGAAATGAGCCTTTCCAATTTTCTCTTGATCATTCTGATGTATTTTACCTATTCCAAGCTGTGGATGGTCGTGGCGTTTGCGGGCTTGCTCCAGTATATAGGCGACATGGTGTTGAAGCGGGAGACGAAATGGTATAAGACCGAAAGGTTTGAAACATGAGGTGGAAAGTGAAGCAGCTTTTTAAAAAATGCGTGATCCTCTGCGTGGCGCTTCTCTTGACGGGAGCGGCGGGCGTTGCCACGGCTGCGCCGGAGGAGCCGGAGGCGGCGTTCGACTATGCAAACTGGGTCGAGAACGGCGGCAACGTGAGCACGCAGCATTTTTCCTATGACTACTTCATCAAGGGGATGTTGGGCACGTGCGGCGACTCCTTTCACACAGGCAAATGGGAGATTCACGCGGCGCGATTGACCTTGGTGTACGCGACATCCCAGCTCTTGGATATGCAGATTTCCGAAATCAGTGTGAGCCTAAACGGGCAGCCGCTGCATGCAGGCAGCATCGCGGGGACGAACGGCGAGAAGGCGACGCTTTTGATCGACCTGCCCGCCGACGTCGTTAACGTTGACGCTGCCAACACCCTTTCCATCGACCTGTATGTGCGCCAGAGTAACGACGACGCCTGTGAGGAGCTGATCGCGGGCGCGGACTGGATCAACATCTTTAAGGAAAGCTATGTGGACATAGCCTATACGCCGACGCTCGTCTGCGATACCGTTGCAACACTCTATGAGCAGCTTACGGCGATTGACGCGCTGGAAAACGGCACGAGCGCCATCCTGCTAAACGGCAGCGACGAAGGGGCGCTTACCGCAGCCGCGCGCGCCGCCGCGGGGCTGGCGGGCAACGCGGCGCTCCACTATACGGCGCTGCCCTTTGTGGCTACGGAAGCCGTCGGGGATCTTGCGCGCTATCAAACGGTGCTGTATATCTGCGCTTATGACAATATCCCGCAGCCGCTTGCGGCGCTTATGGACGGCGATATGCGGAGCGCTGCAAAAAACGGCGCGGCAGCGGCGCTGCTGCGCTACGGCGAAACGGACGTGCTGCTTGTAACGGGCAGCGATCCGACAGCGCTTGCAAACGCCGGCGCGATGCTCCAAAACGCCTTCTACATG
>JAQVRG010000167.1 GCA_028701165.1 Eubacteriales bacterium
AGATGATCACGAGGATCAGCAGGATAAAGCTCAGCGCGCTGCCGGTGCTCATGTTTTGCAGCGTGATGAACTGATTTTCGATCAGTTCGCCGAACATCATAAACTTGCCGCCGCCCAGCAATCCTGAGATCGCAAAGGTGGTGATGGCGGGGATAAACACCATGGTAATGCCGGAAATGATGCCGGGCAAAGACTGCGGCATCGTCACCTTCACAAAGGTGACGACGGGATTTGCGCCCAAATCAGCCGCCGCCTCCAAGAGGTGCTTATCGAGTTTGACCAGCACGGAATAAATCGGCAGTATCATAAAGGGCAGGAAGTTATAGACGGTGCCGAGCATCACGGCGCCCTCCGTGAAAAGCAGATGCTGCGCGGGAAGGCCGACGGCCGCAAGAAGTGCATTCAATACGCCGCGCCCGTCAAGAAGCACCTGCCAAGCATAGGTGCGCAGCAGAAAGTTCATCCACATGGGAACGATAAAAAGCACATAGAGGATCGTCGCCGTGGATTTTTTAAGGCGCGAAAGGATATAAGCGATGGGGTAGCCCGTAACAAGGCAGACGAGCGTCGCCTTGACGGCCACCCATACGGAGCGGAAGAACACCTTCATGTAGGAGGGCGAGGAGACGGCTTCCACAATGTTGGACAGCGTAAAGCTGCCGTCCGACGTGAACGCATAGTACACGATCAATAGCATCGGCGCGAGGATGAATATGAGCATCCATACGATATACGGATAGGAGAACGTGGTGCGTTTCATGCCGATCCCCTTTCTTAAGCCTCATCCGCTTCGACGGCTTCGTCCATCAGCTCATCCTCGGTAGGCGCTTCCAGCGCGTCGTGGGTGAGACTCTTGTGCATGACGTGGATGGCGTCGGGCAGTATGGTGAGGCTTACCTCGCTGCCAACGTCCGCATAGTCCGTTGAATGCACCGTCCACACGAAATCGCCCGTGTCCACCTGAAACGCGTAATGCACGCCCATGAAGACGGCGCTTTTGATCACGCCCTTCAACGGCGCCTGATCCGGCTCATAGAGGTCGATATCCTCCGGGCGTACCACAACGTCCACACGTTCGCGCTTAGCAAAGCCCTTATCCACGCATTCATAGTCTATGTTATGGAAGCGCACCTTGTAATCCTCCAGCATCACGCCGGGAAGTATGTTGCTTTCCCCTATGAATTTCGCCACGAACACGTTGGTAGGCTCGTTGTAAATATCGATGGGCGTGCCGATCTGCTGGATGCGTCCCTCGTTCATCACAACGATCGTGTCGCTCATGGTGAGCGCCTCCTCCTGATCGTGCGTGACATAAATGAAGGTTATGCCTAAAAGCTGCTGCATGCGCTTAAGCTCGATCTGCATCTCCTTGCGAAGCTTGAGGTCGAGCGCGCCCAGCGGTTCGTCCAGAAGAAGCACCTGCGGACGGTTGACGAGCGCGCGCGCGATGGCCACGCGCTGCTGCTGCCCGCCGGAGAGCTGCTCGATCCAGCGCTTTTCGTAGCCCTTGAGGTTGACGAGCGCGAGCATTTCCTGTATCCGGCTTTCGATTTCATCCTTGGGGAGCTTTTGTATCTTCAAACCGAAGGCGATGTTGTCGTATACGTTCAGATGCGGGAACAGGGCGTACTTTTGAAACACCGTGTTGACCTTGCGCTTATAGGGAGGGACCTTTACAACGTCCTGCCCGTCGATGAGCACCTGCCCCTGATCCGGCATCACAAAGCCCGCGATGATGCGGAGCGTCGTGGTTTTGCCGCAGCCCGAGGGGCCGAGCAGCGTGATAAACTCGCCGTCCCGGATGTAAAGATTGATATCCTTGAGCACGGCTTCCCCGTCGTACTCCTTGGTGACGCCCACCAGATCGATCAAATGCTTGCTCATATGTCTGCTCCGCTGTCGCTTTGATTTTATGGCTTAAAAGGAAGGCGGCGTAGAGACCCAAAGGATCGTCGCCTGCTTTTTTCCGTTGTTTTTAAGATAATGCTCCTGCGCGCTTTTAAAGCTGAAGCTTTCGCCCCGCCGCACCCGGAATTTGCGTTCCCCAAGATGGAGCACGACCGTACCGGAGAGCACATAGCCGAACTCCTCGCCCTCGTGCGGATCGTCGCGCTCGGTTTCGCAGCCGCTTTGCAGCGTGACGAGTATGGGCTCGAGCGCGTTTTTCTGCGCGTTGCTGACGAGCCAAGAGATGCTGTAGCCTCCCGCCTCGTTTTCCTTGACGAATACGTCCTCGCCGGTAAAAACGACCTTGCTTTCGGATTCCGAAGCGAAAAAGTCCGCGAGGTTCGTGCCAAGCGCTTCCAAAATATCCATGAGCGTGGCGATGGAAGGGGAGTTGAGGTTGCGTTCCAGCTGCGAAATGAAGCCTTTGGAAAGCTCCGTGCGCGCGGCCAGCTCCTCTTGCGTAAGCCCCAGACGGATACGCCGCCGCTTGATCCTGTCGCCTATATCCACCATGCGCCGCTCCTTTCTGATACACTGTTATACTAAACCGTTTGTTTACTATGCGAAAACCAGTGCGATAATAAACTCAAAGTTTACAATTCGTAAACCGCCAAGGACGATTAAACCATGATTCTACAAAAATGTCAATACAAAAAAACCGCCCGGACGCGGGCGGCGAAATTCCGGGAAGAACGGGCCGAAAATCCTATAAAACCGCGGTGATGGCACAGTAGATAAGCGACAGGCACATCACGACGTCGCAGGGCAGGCGGTATTTTGCGTAAAGGCTTTTGATGGCTGTGCCGAAAAGCACCCATAAAAGCGAGCATACGATCAGCACGAGCGTCGCGGCGGCGCTCCAAAGGAGTATGGAGGAAAAATGCGCGCTGTAGGGTACGACATAGATGGAAAAGATGGAAAGCGCGTAGATCCAGCTTTTGATGTTGAGGATTTGCAGCAGTATGCCGTCCTTGTAGGCAGACGCCTTTTCTGCGGGGCGCGCTTCGTCCTCCGCGGGCGGGTTTTTGCTTTCACGGATACCCGAAAGCAGGATATGCACGCCAAGATAAGCCATATAGGCGGCGCCCAGCCATTTCATATAGGGAACGAGGCCGGGGATGAGGCTTGCAAGGGCAAGGTTCAAAAGCCCGCAAAGCAGCATTTTGATAAAGACGCTCCCCATGCTGCCGATCAAAAATCTGCGCGCGCCCTTGACGCCGTGCCGTGCGCCCAAGTATAGGCACATAAAGTTGTTGGGGCCGGGCGTGATCCCGCCCACCAGCATGTAGATAAAGAGTCCCGCGTAATCCATGGTTATGCTTCCGCCTCCGCCGTTTTGATGATGCCGCGCTCATAGGCTGCAAGAAGGTCGCCTAGATCCGTGAGCCGCCCCTTGATCTCATCGCCCTTGTCCGTGTCGCTGACCAAGAGCCTTCGATCCATTTTTTCCACGATGAAGCTGTGCGAGGTGATATCGTCCTCCTCGCGGATAGCCTGCTCGCGGCTGGTGAAGGGCTCGTGCGCGGCGATATGGATATCATGCGAGCCAAAGAACATCGTATAGCCCGCGATACCGGTTTTTTTCTGATACGCTCTGCAAAAGCCGCCGTCGATCACGACCAGCCGCCCGCCCGCCTTGCGCGGGTCTTCGCCGTCCTTGGCCTTGACGGGCACATGACCGTTGATGATGCGGCTCCACGGTTTGTTAAGGCCGAATTCATCCAAGATGCGGCGGCAGTAGTCCTCGTCGTTATAATAGGAATAGTAAGGATTCTTGGGCTCCTCCCACGTGCTTTCCTCCAAGAGCAGCGTGCGCTCGAAGGTTTTGATCTCGCTGCGTCCGAAAATGGGCGAATTGCGTCCGCACCAGAGGAACCACAGAAAATCGCCGCCCTCCTCGCGCTGCGGTGTGCCGGCGGGAGAAAAGTAAGCCTGCCGCGCCATGCGGTCGGCATAGTTGAGGAAGACGCGCCCCGCCATGCTGCGCCCGCCCATATCGAATTTGGTAAAGCAGCCGTCCTCGTCGGTAGGGATGCAGCCGTGGTAAAGCAGGTTGCCGTTGCAGCGGCGGTAGATGCTGCCGTTATCATAGAGGAAACGTGCGTGGGATTGCAGCTTTTCGCTTTTCATAAAGGAAGCGGTGAGCTGTTCCATAAGCGCCTGTTCCTCGGACGAGAGCCTGTTGGGATCGGTGGGATCGACGGTGGGGAAATCCGTATCCCGCAGCTTATAGGCGACGCCGTCTACCTCGATGGTGTGCTCCGCCCAGTTGACGCGCGAGAGCATATCCCGATCCCGCATATGGTATTCGCTTCTTCTTTGCACAAGCTGCCCTTCCGGCTTGAATAGGATCACGCTGATGGCTTTGTGCATACGCGCGTAAAGGTGCATGTCCCGGGGCTTATAGCGTTCTTCGGGGAGCTTGCGCGGCTCGAAAACGGGCGCGTCGCCGTAGGTTTCGTTTG
>JAQVRG010000168.1 GCA_028701165.1 Eubacteriales bacterium
TGTAAAGGCATATTTTTCTTGGGATCAGAAGTCGATCTTCTCGTCGATATAACCGATGAGCTGCTCGATGGGCAGACGGATCTGCGCCATGGTATCGCGGTCGCGCACGGTAACGGTGCCGTCCTCGAGCGTATCGAAATCGACGGTGATGCAAAGCGGGGTGCCGATTTCATCCTCGCGGCGATAGCGTTTGCCGATCTGCCCCGTCTCGTCGTAATCGACGAGGAAGCGCTTGCTGAGCATCGCGTAGACCTCGCGCGCCTTGTCACCAAGCTTGTTCTTTTGCAGCGGCAGTACGGCTGCCTTGTAGGGCGCGAGCGCCGGATGCAGGCGCAGGACGTTTCGGATGTCGCCGTTTTCGAGCGTTTCCTCATCGTACGCGTCGCATAGGAACGCGAGCGCTACGCGGTCGGCGCCCAAGGAGGGCTCCACGCAGTAGGGAATGAAGCGCTCGTTGGTAAACGGATCCTGATAATCCAGCGTTACGCCGGAATGCTCGCTGTGCGCCTTGAGATCGAAGTCCGTGCGGCTTGCCACGCCCCAAAGCTCGCCCCAGCCGAACGGAAAGAGGTATTCGATGTCCGTGGTGCCGTTGGAATAGTGGGAAAGCTCCGCCTGCTCGTGCTCGCGCAAGCGCATGTGCTCCTCCTTCATGCCCAATGAGAGCAGGAAGTTCTTGCAGTAATCCTTCCAATAGCGATACCATTCCATTTCCGTGCCGGGCGCACAGAAAAACTCAAGCTCCATCTGCTCAAACTCGCGGATGCGGAAGATGAAGTTGCCCGGCGTGATTTCGTTGCGGAAGGACTTGCCGATCTGCGCGATGCCAAAGGGCAGCTTTCTGCGGGTGGAGCGCTGCACGTTTTTGAAGTTGACAAAGATGCCCTGCGCGGTTTCAGGACGCAAATAAATCTGATTTGCCGTGTCCTCGTTGACGCCCTGAAAGGTCTTGAACATCATATTGAATTTGCGGATGGAGGTGAAATCCGCCTTGCCGCATTCGGGGCAGGTGATGCCCTTTTCCGCGATATAAGCGGACATTTCCTCGTTGCTCCAGCCGTCCGGATGCACATCGGTAAGGCCGTGCGCTTCGGCGTAATCCTCGATGAGCTTATCCGCGCGGAAACGCGCCTTGCAAGACTTGCAATCCATCAAGGGGTCGTTAAAATTGACCACATGGCCGGAGGCTACCCAGGTTTCCGGGTTCATGAGGATGGCGGCGTCCATACCCACGTTATAGGGGCTTTCCTGCACGAATTTGCGCCACCACGCTTTTTTAACGTTGTTTTTGTACTCCACGCCCAACGGGCCGTAATCCCAGCTGTTGGCAAGGCCGCCGTAAATTTCGGAACCCGCGAAAATAAAGCCGCGATTGTTGCAAAGCGCAACGATCTTTTTCATGTCAAAATCTGCCATACTTGCACTCCTTTGATGATACGTTCTGTGCCATAATACCACAATTCTTCGGCGCTATCAATCGTTTCGCACACAAAAAAGCCTTTGCGCGTATTATGTTGTAGAAAGGGCGCGAAGCGCTGAAAAACAAGGAGGAAGTTATGTGGTACGGTAACAATTACTGGTGGATCATCATTTTGATTTTGATTCTCGGTTACGGTAACGGCGGCTGCGGTAACGGCTGCGGCGACGGCTGCGGCTGCGGCGACGGTTGCGGCTTTGGCGGCGGCAGCTGGTGCTGGATTCTGATCCTGCTGCTGCTCTTGGGCGGCGGCGGCTGGGGCGGCTGGGGCCTTGGCAACGGCTGCGGCGACGGCTGTGGCTGCGGCAATAATAACGGCTGCGGCTGTGGCTGCAACTAATAGCCGCAAATAAAAACGGCGGGCGACAAGCCCGCGCTTTTTATCGGCAAAGGTCATTTGACCTTTGCCGATGATTTCACTTTATCGGATTTGCCGGATCAGGCTTTCCTTTTGCCCGTGCGTCAACCGCTTCAGCGCTGCCTCTCGTTTGAGCGCCGCGCTCTTTTCATCAAAAGGCTCCGTGTAAACGAGCTCTACCGGGAGACGGGCGCGGGTGCATTTTGCACCCTTACCGCTATTGTGCACCGCTGTGCGGCGCACAGGATCGTTGGTGAAACCCGTATAGAAGGACCCGTCGCCGCAGCGAAGCATGTAGACAAAATACATTAGTAGCCCAGTTCCTCGTCTACAAGGATCAAGTGCATTTCCTGCACGAACCCGGGCAGGCATTCGATGATGGTCGTGATCTTGCAGATACGCTGGGGGGAATAGCAGTCCGTGCATTGGCCTGTCACGACGCAGGGCGTTTTTAAACCGAAGCGCTGGGCGTTCTTTACGCAGGCGACCTTTTTAATGCGGTCAAAGCCGGCTTCCATGTCCTCGGCGAATTTGTTCTTGCCGATGATCATGAGCACCTTGCGGCGCGGCCCGAAAAACGTTCCGCTTACGCGGTTGCCGTTGCCGTCGATATTGATGATTTTAGCGCTGCGTGTGATGGCGTTGGCGGAGCAGACGTACCAATCCGCAAAGGCCGCGTTCTTAAAAATTTCGCTGCGTTTTTCGGGCGGCACGTCCCAATGGAAGAAGACCTCGTTGCCCTGTTCGCGCAGCGCGTCGGGCAGGCCGATGTCCTTTACGGTCATGGAGCCGCCGCAGCCTACGGACGCGCCCTTGCCGATGGTTTTTAGGGCGATATCAAGGGCGTCCTTGCCGTCCTTGGCGTCATGTACCGTGAAACCGCGCCGTTTGAGTTCCTCAACAAATGAATCGTACCTTTCGCAGAACATGAAATACCTCCTCAAAATTGCATAGCGTTGAATTGCATAAAAATACCCACATATATTGTAACTTATAGCCACGGGCTTTTGCAACCTCTTGCGCGCAAAGAAAAGTTCATGTATCATGATAGCTGATTTATGCTTTGGAGGCACGGTATGGCATTCAGCCGGGATTTAATCAGGAATTTTTGCATCATCGCGCACATCGACCATGGGAAATCGACCTTGGCCGACCGCATGATGGAGCTTACGGATACGGTGGCGGCGCGCGACATGGAGGATCAGCTTCTTGACACCATGGATATCGAACGCGAGCGCGGCATCACCATAAAGGCTACGGCAGTGCGTATGTTTTACACACATACGGACGGCAAGCGCTACATGTTTAACCTGATCGACACGCCGGGGCATGTGGACTTTACCTATGAGGTCTCAAGAAGCCTCGCCGCCTGCGAGGGTGCGGTGCTGGTGGTGGACGCGACGCAGGGGATCGAAGCGCAGACGCTTGCGAACGTCTATCTTGCGCTTGACAACGATTTGGAGATCGTGCCCGTCATCAATAAGATCGATCTGCCCAGCGCACAGCCCGATTATGTGATCAAGGAGATCGAGGATGTGATCGGGCTTCCCGCGTCGGACGCGCCGCAGATCTCCGCAAAGAGCGGCTTGAATGTGGAAGCGGTGCTCTCGCATATCGTGGAGCTGATTCCGCCGCCCGACGGCGATGCGGACGCGCCGTTACAGGCGCTGATATTTGACAGCATCTATGATAATTATAAGGGCGCGCTTAGCTATGTGCGCGTAAAGCAGGGTACGGTGCGCGCGGGTATGCGCATTCGCTATATGGCGACGGGCCACGAGTTTGAGGTGACGGAGGTTGGCGTGTTCACGCCCGCCCTAACGCCCTGCGAGGAGCTTACGGCGGGTGAGGTGGGCTATATTTCAGCCTCCATCAAAAGCGTGGCGGATACCAAGGTGGGCGATACCATCACGGACGCGGACCGTCCCGCCGCGGCGCCGCTGCCCGGCTACAAGCAGGCGCAGTCCATGGTGTTTTGCGGCATCTATCCCGCCGACGGCGCGGATTACGAAAACCTGCACGAGGCGCTGGACAAGCTTGTGCTCAATGACGCGTCCCTCTCTTATGAGCCGGAAACCTCCATGGCGCTGGGATTCGGCTTCCGCTGCGGCTTTTTAGGCCTTTTGCACATGGAGATCATACAGGAACGGCTGGAGCGCGAGTTCGATTTGCAGCTTGTGACCACCTCGCCCAGCGTCATCTATAAGGTGCATACGCTTGCGGGCGCCGAGCTTTCCATCGATAACCCGAGCAACCTGCCCAACGCCGCGGAGATCGCCTATATGGAGGAGCCCATGGTGGAGGCGCATATCATGACGCCCAGCGAATATGTGGGTACGATCATGGAGCTTTGCCAGCAGAAGCGCGGCGTGTTTATTGACATGACCTATATGGAGGAAACGCGCGTCAATATCAAATACGAGCTGCCGCTCAACGAGATCATATACGATTTCTTCGATCAGCTTAAGTCCCGCAGCCGGGGCTATGCCTCCTTCGATTATGAGATCAAGGAATATAAGCGCTCCGAGCTTGTAAAGCTCGATTTTCTGCTCAACGGCGATATGTGCGACGC
>JAQVRG010000169.1 GCA_028701165.1 Eubacteriales bacterium
AAAGCATAGAAAAGAACCATTGTGAAAGCAGTGGTTCTTTTTTATTGTTTCTTTATTATTGCATATACGACAAACAAAGTGGGAATACTTGGCAGGGCGCAAATTTTCTGCAACGAACAAAGCAATTCGGAATAAAGCAAAGGAGAGGCATTTCCATGGAGCTTACCATTCAGATCGAAGGCAATGTATGCCGTATCGCCTTGTCCGGCGAATTGGATCATCACGCCGCAAGCGAAGCGCGAACGCGGATCGACGAAGCATTACGCGAAGATCCCTCGATAAACGCGCTGTTTCTCAATCTTTCGGGGATTACCTTTATGGATAGCGCGGGGTTGGGGATGATCCTTGGCCGTTACCGGGTCATAGCCGAACGGGGCGGGCGTTTCGTACTCACAGGCGCAAGCGGTTATGCGGAACGGATACTTAAAATGGCGGGCATTTATGCGCTTGTGGAGAAGGGGGAATGAACATGTTTGAAAATGAAATGCATATCAGTTTTTCCGCGCTTTCGCAGAACGAATCCTTTGCGCGGATGGTAGCCGCCGCCTTTGCGGCGCATCTGAATCCCACCATTGAAGACTTGACGGATATACGCACCGCCGTAAGCGAAGCGGTCACAAACGCGATCATCCATGGGTATGAAAACCGAGGCGGCATGGTCGTTATGGACGCCTACATCCGGGACTGTGTATTTGAAATCGCCATTCGTGATGAAGGGAAAGGTATTGAAGACGTCCCCCTAGCCATGCAGCCGTTTTATACCTCGGCGCCGGATATGGAGCGATCCGGCATGGGCTTTTCCGTGATGGAAGCCTTTATGGACGGCGTGGTCGTGGAATCCACCCCGGGCAAAGGAACATCTGTTATTATGAAAAAGTATATCGCGGAGGCGGCGTATCATGCCTAAGCGGGCGCAGCTGACCCGTGAAGAGACGCAGCGTCTGATCCTACAGGCGCAGCAGGGCGACGACGACGCGCAGGAGCAGCTTGTCAAGCACAATATCGCGCTTGTGCGTTCCATCATAAAAAGATACCAAGGGCGCGGCGCTGAATATGACGATCTGTTTCAAATCGGAAGCGTGGGGCTGATCAAAGCGATCCGCAATTTTGACGTGAGCCTCGGGCTGCGTTTTTCCACCTATGCCGTTCCCATGATCGCAGGTGAGATCAAACGGTTTCTGCGGGACGACGGCATGGTAAAGGTGAGCCGTTCCTACAAGGAGCTATCGGTAAAGATCGCGGCGGCGCAGGAAGCGCTGTCCGCGAAGCTCGGGCGCGAGGCTACCATCAAAGAAGTCAGCGCTTATCTTGAGGTGGAGGAGGAAAGCGTCATCATGGCGATGGAAGCCGTACGTCCGCATCTTTCCATCTATGAACCCGCGTACGGCGAAGAGTCCGACGCGACGGTTGCGGACAAGATTTCCTCGCAAGCGGACGAAAGCGAGATCGCCGTCAACCGCGTTATGCTCAAAGAGCTGCTGCGCGTGCTGGAGCCGCGCGAAAGGCAGCTTATCATGATGCGCTACTTTATGGATCGCACACAGGGCGAAATTGCGGGCGTGCTGGGCGTTTCGCAGGTGCAGGTGTCAAGGCTGGAAAGCCGTATTCTTGGCAAGCTTAGGGAGCATGCGACTTAAGCCTCCGGCTCGCGCACAGGCGCTTCCTTTTCAGGCGGCAGCCGGAGCCTGTCCCACATACCGTATTTATGCGTATCGGCAATGGCGTTCATAATGCGTTCGTCCGCGTCCGGCGCGAGTGTTTTGAAATACTTGATTACGTCCTTCATTTCTTCCCGCTTAGTAAATCCGGCTACGGGACAGTTCGGCTTGCAAACGGGCAGCTTCAATTTATTTGCAACCCCCTGTGCGTATTTTTCGGGAAGGAACACCAAGGGGCGTATCACTGTGACGTCCTTTCGCCCAAGATAGGTCACGGGACCAAAGGTGTTGAGCCTGCTTTCATAAAGGAGGCTCATAAAAAAGGTTTCGATCACGTCGTCGCGGTTATGGCCCAGCGCCACTAGGTTGCAGCCGTGCTTCACAGCCGCGTCGTTGAGCGCGCCGCGCCTTAGCTTGGAGCAAAGCGCGCAGGGGTGGCTTTCTTTCCTTATGTTAAAAACAACGTCGCCAATATCCGTATGTACGATCTCAAAGGGTACGCCGATAGACGCGGCGTAGTCCTCCACCGGCGTGTAATCCTGATCGCTGATGCCTAGATCCAGCATGATCGCCTGCAACGTATAGGGGGTTTTGGAAAAAAGCTGATAGAGCTTCAAACCGTACATAAGAAGCAGGCTGTCCTTTCCGCCGGAAACGCCTATGCAGATTTTGTCGCCCGGTTTGATCATGGCGTAGCGTTCATCCGCCCTTCTGATGCAGCCCAATACACGTTTCATCTTGTTCCTCTTTCTTTTGCGGCACACATTCTTTTGCCGCTTTTGCCGACATCATTATAAAGCAGTATGCTTCTTGACGCAATGTGGAACTTATGCTAGGATAATAGCAGAACTGCATACCGACTTATCAAGAGTGGTTGAGGGACCGGCCCTGTGAAACCCGACAACCTGCCCGCAAGGGTAAGGTGCCAAATCCGGCAGCGCAAGCTGAAAGATGAGATTCGACTGGACCTCATCGACGGCATGAGGTTCCTATTTTTTTGCAGGAGGAATCACTATGGCAAAGCATCTCTTTACTTCCGAATCCGTTACCGAGGGACATCCTGACAAGCTATGCGACCGGATCTCCGACGCTGTGCTCGACGCTATGCTTACGGAGGACAAATACTCGCGCGTCGCGTGCGAGTGCGCCGCCACGACCGGTATGGTCATGGTCATGGGCGAGGTCACGACAAATTGCTATGTCGATATCCCCAACCTCGTCCGCGACGTGGTGATCGAGGTGGGCTACAACAAGCCGGAATACGGCTTTGACGGGCATTCCTTGGCTGTAATTACGAATATCAACAGCCAGTCGCCGGATATCGCTCTAGGGGTCAATAAATCCTTTGAGGCGAAGCTTGGCGAAAAGGACGCGCGCTTTGCTACGGGCGCGGGGGATCAGGGCATGATGTTCGGCTTTGCGTGCGACGACACGCCGCAGCTTATGCCCATGGCGATCTCTCTTGCACAGCAGCTTTGCATGAAGCTTACGGAGGTGAGGCGAAACGGCCTTCTTCCGTATCTGCGTCCCGACGGTAAAAGTCAGGTCACGCTGGAATACGATAACGGCATACCCGTTCGCGTGGACACCGTCGTTATTTCGGCGCAGCACGATCCGGACATATCGCTGGAAACCATGCGCGAGGATATCATAACGCATGTTATCAAGGCGGTGATCCCGGCTGACAAGCTTGACGAAGCGACGCGCATCTTCGTAAATCCGACAGGCCGATTCGTGATCGGCGGCCCGCACGGCGATTCCGGCTTGACGGGGCGCAAGATCATCGTGGATACTTACGGCGGTTACGGCCGCCACGGCGGCGGCTGCTTCTCCGGCAAAGACCCCACCAAGGTAGACAGAAGCGCTGCCTACGGCGCTCGCTATGTCGCAAAGAATATCGTGGCGGCGGGGCTTGCGAAGCGGTGTGAGATCGAAATCGCCTATGCGATCGGCGTTGCTAACCCCGTATCCATTTTTGTGGACACGCATGGAACGGGCATCGTTTCGGACGCGGAGATCGACGCGCTGGTGCGCAAGCATTTTGATCTGCGCCCCGAAGCCATCATCGAAAAGCTGGATCTTCGCCGGCCTATCTATAAGCAGACCTCCGCGTACGGCCATTTCGGCCGCACGGATATCGCACTCCCATGGGAACAAACGGACATGGTTTCGGCGTTAAAGAACTGACAGAACAGCGGGAGGAAACGGTATGGATAGTATATCGACACTGCGCAACATGATCGGCGGCGCGAAACGCATCGTATTTTTCGGCGGTGCGGGCGTTTCAACCGAAAGCGGTATTCCGGATTTTCGGAGCGAAAACGGCATATTTGACGCGATCAAGAAATTCGGTTATGCGCCAGAGGTCTTGCTTTCGCATGATTTCTTTATGCGCCATACCGATACCTTCTACGCGTATTACAAAAGCGCGCTTCTGCTATCGGGCGTAGCGCCGAATGCCGCGCATTTGGCGTTAGCCAAGCTCGAATCGGCAGGAAAGCTGACGGCCGTCGTTACGCAGAATATCGACGGGCTGCACCAGCTTGCGGGGAGCAAGAACGTATACGAACTCCACGGCAGCACCTATCGCAACACCTGCATGCAATGCGGGAAAAAATACGATGCGGATTATATTCGCGCATCCGACGGCGTGCCCCAATGCAGCGCCTGCGGCGGTATCGTCAAGCCCGACGTGGTGCTCTATGGAGAAGGCTTGGATCAAGCGGTCATCCGCGGCGCAATCGAGC
>JAQVRG010000170.1 GCA_028701165.1 Eubacteriales bacterium
CGCCGCGCGCGCCTTCACCTTCCCCAACGGCAGCCGCATACGCCTTGGCTACTGCGACAGCGAGGCGGACGTTTATCAATATCAGGGGCAGGAATACGACGTGATCGGCGTGGAGGAATGCACGCATTTTACATGGACGCAGGTGCAGTTTTTGATGACGTGCAACCGCAGCGTCCGTCCCGATTTTTCCGCCCGCATGTATTTCACGGGCAACCCCGGCGGCGTGGGACACGCGTGGTTTCGCCGCCTTTTTGTCAAAGGTCTTTATGCGCCCAACGAAAACCCGGACGATTACGTCTTCATCCCCGCGACGGTGGACGACAACGCCGTACTGCTTCGGTATGACCCGCTGTATGTCAAGGTGCTCGACGCCCTGCCCGACAAGCTCAGGCGCGCGCACCGCTACGGCGACTGGGACGTGTTCGACGGGCAGTTTTTTTCAGAATTCACCGACGCGCCCGCGCATTATAAGGATCGCCAGTGGACGCATGTGATCGATCCCTTTCCCATACCCTCCTCCTGGGCGCTCTACCGCAGCTTTGACTTCGGCTACGCCAAGCCCTTTTCCTGCGGCTGGTGGGCGGTGGATTACGACGGGCGGCTCTATCGCATACACGAGCTGTACGGCTGCACGGACAGCCCCAACACCGGCGTTAAGTGGCCGCCGGATCGCATATTTGCACAGATCGCCGAGACGGAGCGGACGCATCCCCTCCTCAAGGGCAGGCACATCCAAGGCGTCGCCGACCCCTCCATTTGGGACGCGAGCCGAGGGGTCTCCATCGAGGAGGAGGCGGCGCGGGCGCGCGTGTATTTCGACAAGGGCGACAACGCGCGCATACCCGGCTGGATGCAGGTGCATTACCGGCTTTCCTTCGACGAAGCGGGCATACCCATGCTCTATTGCTTTTCCTCCTGCAAGGGATTTATCCGCACCATGCCCGCGCTGCTCTTTTCCAAGACCACGCCTGAGGATCTCGACACGACGGGCGAGGATCACATCGCCGACGAGGTTCGCTACCTTTGCATGGCGCGCCCCATCGCGCCCAGAGAAAACGCGCCTAAAAAAGCCCCGCAATGCACGGCGCTGGATTTATAAACACAAACAGAAAGGACGGTTTTATGGAGCAGCAACAAAACCAATCGCCCCCCATCGGGCGGGAGCAGGCGGCCGCGGCGCTTCGCACGCTCAAAGCCTATAAGGCGGGTAAGGCGAGTCTCGAGCGGCGCATCGTCGAAAACGAAAGCTGGTGGCGCTTAAGACACTGGGAGCAGATACGCACCAAACGCGACGGCGACCCGGAACCCGCCTCCGCGTGGCTGCAAAACTGCATCGCCAACAAGCACGCGGACGCGATGGACAATTATCCCTCGCCCTTTGTGATCCCGCGCGAGCCCGGCGACGCGCAGGCGGCAAGCGAGCTTTGCGGCATCCTTCCGGTTCTTCTCGAGCAGAACGACTACGAGCAGGTCTATTCGGACATGTGGTGGTACAAGCTCAAAAACGGCACGGGCGTCACGGGCGTGTTCTGGAACCCGGAAAAATGCGGCGGCTTGGGCGACGTGGACATACGCCAGCTCGATCTTCTCAACCTCTTTTGGGAGCCGGGCGTCAAGGATATCCAAGCGAGCGCGAACTTCTTTTCCGTGGAGCTTATGGATCGTGATTTCCTGCTTTCCCGCTATCCCGGCGCCGTTCTCACGGGCGGCGGCACGGACGTGACGCAATATGTCTACGACGACGCGGTGGACACCGCCGGCAAGGTCGCCGTGATCGACTGGTACTACAAGCGCCGCACGGGCGCGCGCACCGTCGTACACTACGCGAAGCTCTGCTGCGGCACGGTGCTCTACGCCACGGAAAACGACCCGCTCTACCGCACGCGCGGTTTTTACGATCACGGCGCGTATCCCTTCGTGTTCGACGCGCTCTTTCCCGAGGAGGGCGCGCCCGTGGGCTACGGCTATGTGGACGTATGCAAAAGCCCGCAGACGCAGATCGACAGGCTCAACCAAGCGATCCTCAAAAACGCCGTCATGGCCGCGCGTCCCCGCTGGTTCGTGCGCGGCGACGGCAGCATCAACGAGGAGGAGTACGCGGACTGGAACCGCGACTTCGTGCACTACCACGGCAGCGGCAGCCCGCGCGACAACATTTCGCAGGTGGACGTACATACGCTGCCCGACGTGTATATCGCCATCCTCAACGGCAAGATCAACGAGCTTAAGGAAACCAGCGGCAACCGCGATTTTAACCAAGGCAGCGCCGTAAGCGGCGTTACGGCGGCCTCCGCCATCGCGGCTTTGCAGGAGGCGGGCAGCAAGCTTTCCCGCGACATGATCAAGGGCGCGTACCGCGCCTACGCGCGTATGTGCTATCTGGTGATCGAGCTGCTTCGGCAGTTCTATGACGCGCCCCGCTGCTTTCGCATCACGGGAGAGGGCGGGAGGGAGGCCTTCACGCATTACACCAACGCCGCCCTCCGGCCGCAGGACGCACACGAGGACGCGCGCTTTGGCAAGCATCCCGTGTTCGACGTGCATGTGCGCCCCTGCGCCGTCGGCGCGTATTCGCGCGTAACGCAAAACGAGCTGGCGCTGCGCCTTTACCAAGCGGGGGTTTTCGACCCCGCCCGCAGCGAGCCGGCGCTCACCGCGCTTAGCATGATGGATTTCGAGGGCAAGGAGCAGGTGCTCCGCGAGGTGCAAAAGCGCGCCGCCGAAACGGCGGACAAGCTCAAGCTTGCCGCGCCCCCGCCGGAAGCGGCGGAAGCGCGTTTGACGCAGGGCGCGCAGGCGGATCTTAAAAAAGCCGCGCAGAGCAAGATCACGGCGAACGCACACGAAAGAGCGGAGGTGAAACTCGCATGACCACTTATATTGTAGATCGCTGCTACGACCGTTACATCATCACCCTCACGCAGGACGACGCAGACGGCGTTCCCTCCATCCTCCGGGACACGGAGGAGGCCGCGGCCGTTGGGCTGCTCTCCGAAACGCTGCTCTTAGCGCTGGAGGATCACCGCGCCGCGGGAAGGCTTCGCGCCTGCCGCGTAAGCGCGGAGGAGGACAGCCTTGTCGTAGACGCGGAGGCTGCCCACGGCTATGAGGATTACCTAAGCGCCATGGTGGATACCGTGACCACGGGCATGACGCTGCTTGCGGAGCGCTATCCCGACGCCGTAGCCGTCGAATGCTGAACACGCGAATGAGATAAAGGAGAAGCACATGAAAGATACGGAAAAAAGCGCCTTGCCCAAAACGCAGGCGCAAAGCGCGCTGCAAGCGCGCATAGAGGCGCTGGAAGCGCGCCGCGCGCCCGCCGGGGCGGCCGCGCCCCTCCCAAAGGAACCGCTATTCCAAGACGAGATGCAAAACCCCGCGTTTTTAAGGCTGCTGCGCGCCGGCGTCGACGCGCGCACCGCCTATGACGTTCTTCACTGGGAGGAAACGCTGCGGCAGGTAGCCAAGCAGGTGGAAAAGCGCGTTCGCGCACGCGTTTTGCGCGAGGCGCAGGCGCGTTCGGCACGTCCCTTGGAAAACGGCACCTCCGGGCGCGCGCCCGCAAGTCTGCGGGAGCCGCTGCCCAGCGAATGGAGCCGCGAGGAGCGCGACCGCGTCGGCCGCGCGGCTCTCAAGGGCAGAAAACATACCATCGCCAATTAAGCGCCGCAAGGACAGAAAGGATATTCTATGCACCCTATTCAAATGAATCTACAGCTTTTTGCGACCCAGACGACCGCGCTTTCCGCAGCGGGCAACAGCACCGAAGCGGAGGTCAAGACCTACTATGAGAAACGCTTGGTGGACTACGCCGAGCCGGAGCTTGTGCACGACCAGTTCGGGGACAGCTATCCCATCCCGCTTCGCGGCGGCAAAACCATCGAATTCAGAAAGTTCTCCCCGCTTGCAAAGGCGCTGACCCCCATCACCGAGGGCGTTACGCTGTCCGGCAACAAGCTCAACGTCGAAACCGTCACCGCGAGCGTCGATCAGTACGGCGACTTCGTGGAGCTGTCCGATCTGTTGGACATGACGGCCGTAGACCCGGTCGTGGAGCAGACCACCAAGATCCTCGCAAGCCAAGCCGGCCGCACGCTCGATACCATCACCCGCGAGGTGCTCTGCGGCGGTACGCAGGTACTCTACGCCCCCTATGTCAACGGCACGACCATCACCGAGGTCGAGGATCGATCCGAACTGACGGCCGCCTGCAAGCTGACCCCCGACCTTATCTTCAAGGCGGCGGCGCAGCTGAAAGCCATGAACGCCAAGCCCGTAGACGACAGCTTTGTGTGCATCATCCACCCCTACGCCGCCTACGATCTGATGCGCAGCGACGAGTGGGTGGAGATCCACAAGTACGAGCCCGAGCACCTCTACC
>JAQVRG010000171.1 GCA_028701165.1 Eubacteriales bacterium
GCATCGAATATAACGATAAGGGTTTGCTTTCGCTGATGATGTTTATTCGAAAAGCGGAAACGGATGAGCTTTTGTCCTGTTTGCCGCTTACCTTCGATACCGCGTCCGGCTTACTATGCGATCTCGCCTATTTTTTCGATCCGAATGACGAAACATGGCGGGAAGCGCTTGCAAAGCGCGTGCAAGAAGAAGCGAACAACAACAGCACGATACTTTTGCGTGATATTCCGCCCATAGAGGACGACCAACCGTTCTATATTTCGGAGGAAGGCCTCGTCATTCATTACAGACTCTATGAGATATCCACCTATTCGGCGGGTTGGCCGGAATTTACGATTCCGATCACAAGCGTGCGGGAGCAGCTTGCGCCCAACAGCCCGCTGACGCGCATCGGATAAGGGGGGCGAGCGTATGCGATGCAGCTGCCGAAAATGCGGAACCTATATGATCCAAGAGGAGTACGGCCTGCGAAGCGGATGCAGATGCCCCGCTTGCGGCGAGATGTGCCACGACTGCATGGGAAGCGCGCAGGAGCCGCTGGATAAAGAAGCGCTTGCCGCCATGTTTGCCTTTGGCATGGCGGGCACGGATGAGAACGAAGCTAAAATAGAGGAAACGCCGCAAGACAGCCTTGGAACGGATTGGAGAAAATACCTTTGAAAGAGCGAAAATCGCCTACGCCTAAAAAAAAGGAAAAGGGAACGACGCCCATGGACGCGGCGCTGAAGTATCTTACGACAAAGGCGCGCACCGTGCGGGAGATGGAGCTGTATCTTGACAAGCGCGAGTACGGCGAATACGAGGTCTATCAGGTTGTGGAAAGGCTCAAGGAGCTTGGATATTTGAACGACGAGGCCTATGCCTGCGACTTTGTGCGGACGCGTCTTGCAACGCGCCCGATAAGCCGCGCCAAGCTTAAAGAACAGCTATACGCGCACAAGCTGTCGCCCGACGCGATCGATGCGGCGATTTCCGGGATAAGCGATGAGGAAGAACAAAAAAATGCCGCCGCCGTAGCGGAGAAGTACATGCGCATTTTTTGCGAGCTTCCCCAGGAGCAGAAGCGCAGACGCCTCTTACAGCGGCTCTGTGCGCGCGGCTATGGATACGATACCGTGCGCGCCTGCATGGCAGGGCTCACGGCGGATATGGATGAGGAGGAATACCGCGCCGCGTGCGCGCACGCCGGTGACGATGCGGAGGACGAGCTTTGATAAGGGGAACGGGCGTCGATATCATCGAGATCGCGCGCGTGGAGAAAGCCGCGCAGCGCGCAGGCTTTGCAAAAAGACTCTTTTCCGCAGACGAGATCGGCGATTGGGAGCGGAGAAACCGTGCGGCGGAAACGCTTGCGGGCGCGTTTGCCGCGAAGGAGGCGGTTTCTAAGGCCTTGGGAACGGGCTTTGGCGTCATCGGCTGGAGAGAGGTCGAAATACTGCATGCGCCGGGCGGCGCGCCTTACGCCCGCTTGACCGGCGCGGCGCTTCAACGGCTAAGCGCGTTGGGCGGGACACACGTTCATATCAGCATTTCCCATTGCAGAGCCTATGCGATCGCGCAGGCTGTTATTGAATAGAGCAGGGAATGAAATCGATACGGCACGGAGCGGCTCATGACCATAGACGAACAAAAAAGAACGATGCGCAGCCAAATGCGCGCGCAATGCAAAGCCTTGCAAGGCGGCGCGCGCGAGGCGTTTTCCGCAGCGGCTTGCGAAAGGCTGGCAGCGCTGCCGGCCTTTATCGGCGCATCCTGCATCCTAGCGTATAAAGCCATGCCCCACGAATGCGACCCGCAAAGACTCGTCGAAATTGCGTGGGAGATGGGAAAGAAGATCGCTTTTCCCGTTTGCGCGGAGGATTATTCGCTTCGGCTTTGGATACCGAAAACACGCGACGCTTTTTTAAAGGGTAAGTATGGCATATGGGAACCCGATCCTTCGCGCGCCGCGCAGATCGAAGCGGACGCGCTGGATTTGATCGTGGTTCCGGGCGTAGCTTTTGACGCGTCCTGTAGGCGTTTGGGGCAGGGAGCCGGGTATTACGACCGGCTTTTGCAAACCGTCGGCGCGGTAAAAATAGGCGTAGCTTTTCCCTTGCAGATCGTTGCGTCGGTGCCTGTCCGCGCACATGACGTCGCTTTGGACGTGGTGGTGACGGCGGACACGGTTTTTTCACGGTGACGACATGAATATTGTTTATTTTTACTTGTCACGGCATTTCACGGATGATACAATACGAGGTGGTATTCAAAGCGGCGGAGGATGAAATGCGCATTATCGCGGGAAGCAAACGGGGTACGCTGCTGGCTGCGCCACAGGGAAGGAATACGCGGCCCACGCTGGATCGCGTCAAGGAATCCCTGTTTGGTATCCTCCAGTTTGATATACCGGGCGCGACGGTGCTTGACCTGTTCGCAGGCTCCGGCGCTTTAGGCTTGGAAGCGCTTTCCCGCGGCGCGTCCTTAGCGGTGTTTTGCGATCATGACAGGCAAAGCTTGACGGCTGTCAAGCAAAACATCGAAAAGCTGGGCTTTGCTGCAAGATGCGTAGTGTATGCCGCTGATTATCAAACGGCTTTGCAGCGCGCGGAGGCGGCGGGACATGTTTTTGACGTTGTGTTTTTAGATCCGCCCTATGCTTCGGGCTATGCGCTGCAAGCAATGGATACGATACTTGCGCGCGGGCTGCTAAAAAAAGACGGCGTTGCGGTGATCGAACATGATCCGAAGGATTCGGTCGCTTACGAAGGCTTCACGGCGGATACGCGCAAATACGGCGACGTGGCGCTTACGCTCCTGCGCAGGGAGGAAGAGCAATGACCAAAGCGATATTCACCGGCAGCTTTGATCCCTTTACCATGGGGCATTTGGATATACTCAAGCGCGCCGCGTCCCTCTTTGACAGCGTGACGGTCGGCGTACTGGAGAATGGGGAAAAGCATACGGCTTTTAATGCGGAGGAGCGCTGCGCGCTGATCGCGCGCGTGATCGAAGAGGAAGCGTTTCAGAATGTGCGTGTGGAGGCGTTTACCGGGCTTGCCGTGGAGCTTGCCAAACGCACGGGGAGCGATTGTATGCTCCGCGGACTGCGGGATGCGGGAGACCTGCCTTATGAGCAGCGCATGGAACGATTAAACCTGCATCTTGCGCCGGATATCCAAACCGTTTATATGGCGGCGTCGCCCGCATACGCGCATATCAGTTCCTCGGCGGTAAAGGAAATATGCGCGTTGGGCGGAAAACTAGAAGGGCTGGTGCCTGCGCCGATCCAAATAAGTATCGCAGAAAGGTTGATAAAGCGATGAGCGACAACGGACAAAACATGAGGATCTATAGCATTATAGAGCAGCTGGAGGAGACGATCGAAAACAGTCCCCGCCCAAAGATCGGAAGCTCCGCGGGCAAGCGCATCGTGGAGATCGACGAGCTCCACGATATCTTGGGCGACCTTAAGGTCACGATACCCGAGGATATTCGCCGCGCGAACAGCGTGATGCTCCAGGCGGAGAACATGATCAACAACGCAGCCGATCATGCCCGCGAGCTGGTGGAAAACGCACAGCGCGAAGCGGATACGCTGATGGCCGCCTCCAATGAGAAATCCGAACAAATTATAGCCAGCGCGAAAAGCGAATATGAACGTTTGGTTTCCGAAGACGAGATCTATCAGGAAGCGCAGCGCCGCGCGAAGCTTTTGGCAAAGAAAGCAGAGTATAACGCGGGCGTTGTGTTTGATAACGCCAAGGTGTACGCGGACGAGGTCATGGCGGATTTGGATCGCTTCCTGCACGAATACCGGCAGCAGATCGCATCCAATCGGCGCGACCTTGACGCGCGCGCAAGAAATACCACGGTTGTGCCGCCGGAAGCAGCGCCTGTCGCGCCGCCGGTCATGCAGCAGCCTATGCAGCAACCCATGCAGCAGCCGATGCAGGCAGCCGCCGCCCAACCCATGCAGCCGCCGATGGCGAATCCGGCGCAGACCGCCGGTCCCATGCAAGCACAGCCGCAGCAGCGTCCCGTTGCGCCGGCGCCTGTGTTTGTGCAGCCGCCGCAGCAGCAGGCAAGAGCCGCACAGCCCGAGCAGCCCCAGCGCGGACGGCAGAACATGGCGCCGCAGCCGCCGCAGGACCCGTATCTTACTGACGATGACGATATGCTCGATGACCAGCCCAAGAAGTCCTTGTTCGGCGGGTTGTTTAAGCGCAAGAAGAAGGACGTTTTTGAAGACGACGATTTCAGCGACGATTTTGAGTAAAGCGTACTGACGCGTATGCAAAACATAAAATGAGACTCCAAAGGGTCTCATTTTTTGTATGCAAAAAGGGCAAGCGGTGTACGCGTTGCCCTTTGTTGTTCTTATGCGGAAACGCGCT
>JAQVRG010000172.1 GCA_028701165.1 Eubacteriales bacterium
CTTGCCCTCGAGGAACTCGAGGCTCGCGCCGCCGCCGGTGGAAATGTGGCTCATCTTGGAAGCATAGCCGAGCTTTTTCACAGCCGACGCGGAATCGCCGCCGCCGATGATGGTCGTACCCTCGCACGCGGCGCACGCTTCGGCTACCGCCGCAGTGCCCTTTGCAAAATTGGGGAACTCGAACACGCCCATAGGCCCGTTCCAAATGACGGTTTTGGCCTTCTTGATCTCGTCTGCGAAGATCGCGCAGGTCTTTTCGCCGATATCCAAGCCCATCCAACCGTCGGGAATCTCGTTGGAGGGAACGGTTTTATATTCCGTATCGGCGTCAAACGCCTTGCCGACCACCGTATCCACGGGGAGCAGCAGCTTTACGCCGCGCTTTTTCGCGTCTTCCATCAGTTCCTTGGCAAGCTCGATGCTGTCCGAATCCAACAACGACGTGCCGATGCCGTAGCCCTGCGCCTTAAAGAAGGTGTAGGCCATGCCGCCGCCGATGATCAGGCTGTCGCACTTGGAGAACAGGTTCTTGATCACGCCGATCTTATCGGATACCTTCGCGCCGCCGAGTATGGCGACAAACGGACGCACGGGGTTTTCAAGGGCGCTGCCCATAAAGCCCAGCTCCTTGCCGATCAAAAAGCCCGCGACGGCGGGAAGATACGCCGCAACGCCGGCGGTGGAAGCATGCGCGCGATGCACGGTGCCGAAAGCGTCCGAAACGTAAAGCTCCGCCAGCGACGCAAGCTCCTTTGCAAACGCGGGATCGTTCTTTTCCTCCTCGGGATGGAAGCGCAGGTTCTCAAGAAGCAGTATCTCGCCTTCGCAAAGCGCCATAGCCTTAGCCGCAGCGTCGCTGCCAACACAGTCGTCCGCAAAAACGATCTTCACGCCGGGCAGCAGCTCGGAAAGCCGCTTCGCAACGGGCGCAAGGGAGAAGGCCATATTGCGCTGTCCCTTGGGACGCCCCAAATGCGAGCAAAGGATCACCTTCGCTTTGTTGTCCAGCAGGTACTGAATCGTCGGCATGGCGGCCGTGATGCGCTTGTCGTCGGCAACCTGTCCTTCTTCGTTGAGCGGCACGTTGAAATCCACGCGCACCAACACGCGCTTGCCCTTAACGTCTACATCCTGTACGGTTTTCTTTGCCATTATAATAAACCTCCCATAAAAATTCTCAAAAAATAGTTCGGCGGCCCAATCCACCCCATTATTACTTTTTTATTATAACACGGCACATTCCTTTTGTTCCATCAACATTTTGAATATCTTTCCATGCGGGTATAACACGCGGTGAGAAGAAAGTGCTCGCACCTCCGCCTGCGCTTGTTTTTGGCTTACCATCGTGCTATGATGCTAGTATGAAAAGAATCGGTGTTTGCATTCTGTGCTGTATCCTGCTTCTGTGCGGCTGCCAACAAGCTGCCCCCGCGCCGGAGGACGTGTTGGATGTGACCGCTGAAAAGGATTCTTTGGCGCAGGGCGTTTCCGGCGATACCGTAAAAGAAGGGCAAACGCGAGGCAGTTTTACGGTGCTGCACACCGCCGCCTATGTTTTTGAAGGCGAGGAGGGCGTTACGCTCTACGGCGCGGTGGAATACCGGAACGATGCCGATACGCCCTTGTGGTTAAGCGGCGTAACCTTCGATTTTGCCGGCGAACAAAGCTGTTCCCAAAGCTTTGTGCCCGCCCTTGCCGAATACGACCGCGTTGATCCCGGCGCGCACGGCTACGCGGCAGGATGGTTTCCCGCCGAGGAGTTCGCGCCCGGCGCACAGCTTACGCTTACGGCAACGCTCTCCCAAGCCGCGTCCGGCGGCGCTTACATCCCGCTTACGGTAAGCGATCTGTTTCTTGCCGATAATTACCCCGCTTTCACGACCATGACGGGTACGCTGACCAACGAAACCGATACGGACTGCGCTCTCAATATGATCCATACGGCCTTTTACGACGAGAACGGCCAGTTCCTTGGCGTTTGGTACTTCCCCACCAACGCGCAGCTCAACGGCATGGATTCCGTTCGTTTTGCGACGCACCTTCGTTCCTTCCCCATCAAGCAGCTCTCTGAGAAGGCCGTGGATTTTTCCAGCCGCGCCTTTGGATTCCATTAAGCACCGCCTTAGAAAAACAGGAGGACGTGAACATGAAAAAAATCGGCATTCTCACCAGCGGCGGCGATACCCCGGGTATGAACGCGGCCGTGCGCGCCGTGGTTCGCATGGGCTTAAACTACAACGACGCGATGCTGGGCATCTATCACGGCTATCAAGGTTTGATGGAGGGGCATGTGCAGCCGTTGACCAACGACGGCGTACACGGCATCACGCAGCGCGGCGGTACGATACTTCGCACGGCGCGCAGCGAAATCTTCCGCACGCCCGCAGGCTGCGCAAAGGCCATGGACATCATCCACGCCTACGAAATGGACGCGGTGATCGTCATCGGCGGCGACGGTAGCTACCGTGGCGCCAAGCTGCTCAGCGAGCACGGCGCCAACGTCATGTGCCTGCCCGGCACCATCGACAACGACCTTGGCTATACGGATTTCACCATCGGTTTTGATACGGCGGTCAACAACGTGATGGGTGAGATGGATAAAATACTCGATACCATGCGTTCTCACGACCGGGTCGGCGTGATCGAGGTGATGGGTCGCAACTGCGGCGATATTGCCCTGTGGTCGGCCATGACGGGCCCGGCGGACATCGTGCTCACGCCCGAATCTCCGCTGGAATGGTCCGAAGCCGCGCGCATGCTCATGCAGAGCAAGCTCAAAGGCCACAAGACCTGTTTGGTCGTGATCGCGGAGGGAGCGGGACACGCCGCCGATTTTGCAAAATTTGTGGAAGAAACAACGGATGTAGAAATCCGTCCCGTGGTTCTTGGCTATATCCAGCGCGGCGGCGCGCCCAGCGCCGCGGATCGCATGCTTGCCGCCCGTTTGGGCGCGAGAGCCGTTGATCTCATTCATGAGGAACAGAGAAACCGCGCGGTAGGCATCCGCGATAATCACATCATTGACGTGCCGCTGGACGAGGCGATTGAGAGCAAGCAGAATCAGGATGAAGCGCTCTACAATCTGCATCTCAAGCTGAACCGGTTCAATCTTTAAGCGTGCGGCGCAAGCGAACCTCTGCAAAGCGTAAACACAGGAAAAGACCCGGCGCATGCCGGGTCTTTGCACTTGCTGGGGTGCAAATCAAAACGTGTATTCCCTGATCAGCTCCGAAAGCCGCTCCGACTCCTTGGATAGCTCCTCGCTCGCGGCATGGCTTTCCTCCGCGGCGGCGGAGTTTTGCTGCACTACGTCGCTGATTTGGCTCACGCCGGCTGAAACCTCCCGAAGCGCCATGGCCTGCTCGCCGCTGTGCTGGCTGATATTATCGATCAGCGTGTTCGTGCGTTTAGACAAGCCTACGATATCATCCAGCGATTCCGCCGTCTCCGTAACCAAGCCGGAGCCTTTCTGTACGGCCTCTATGGACGCTTGTATAAGCTGTGTGGTGTCCCGCGCCGCGGCGGTGCTCTTTGTAGCAAGATTTCGCACCTCGTCCGCCACAACGGCGAAGCCCTTGCCCGCCTGCCCCGCGCGCGCCGCCTCTACCGCCGCGTTCAGAGCGAGTATGTTGGTTTGGAACGCGATATCGTCGATATTTTTGATGATCTTTTGGATCTTGGCGGAGCGCTCCTCGATCTCCTTCATGGATACGAGCACCTCGCCCATCTTCTCATTCTGCTGATCGATCTTGAGCTGTACCTGATCCGAAAGCTTTTTAACACTCACCGCATCCTCGGCGTTATGATCCACATTGGTGGTGATTTCGCCTATGGACGCAGAAAACTGCTGGATGGTAGCCGCCTGCTCCGTCGCACCCGCCGCCATCCGTTCCGCGGAGTCCGCCATCTGCGAGGCGTTGCTGTACACCACGGACGCGGCGCTGTCGATCTCGCGCAAAAACGCCCGAATATTCTGTTGTATGCTTTGCGTAGCCGTTTTAAGCGCCTCAAAATCGCCCGCATAGGTCAAGTCGCTTTCCTTGGTCAAATCACGGCGCGCAATCGCGTCGAGCAATGCCGTCATATCGGATATGTAGGCGTTCAGATTTTCCACCGTCTTGTTCATCGTTTGCGCAAGGACGCCGGCCTCGTTTGTCTGTTTGATTTGCAGCGGCGCCGCGTGAAGCTCGCCGTCGCGTATCCTGTCCGCCAAAGCGACGACCTTATTGATGGGATCCGTAACGCCGCGCTTAATAAACAGGTACAGCACGACAAGGCAGAACGTCGCAAGGCCAAGCGCGCCCGCAAGCAGCATGATCGTAGATTTCCTAA
>JAQVRG010000173.1 GCA_028701165.1 Eubacteriales bacterium
ACACAAAAACCGCTTCATAACGTTCACCACCTTTTTTCAGTATATAGGATTCTGCGCCGCTTCGCAACGCGCCGCGCTTCAAGCTGCGCCAGATGATTTACAAGTCGCCCCGGAGGCTTGATTCGTGAGCGGCGGCGTGTACGACGCGAACGGAGGGCCTTGCTTGCCAAGGGTTTCTTTACAATTTGCAACGGCCGAAAGCGAAGCGAACAGTTGCAAACTGCAACCATCTATAAAGGGCGAATGCCCTTTATAGATAAGCGAATGCGCCGCTTCGCAACGCGCGGGGTTGACATAAGCGACGGTGCATCTTATAATGAGAGCGCAAAAGAGAATATCCCGCTGGGGGTGCTGCGAAAAGCGGCTGAGATAACACCCCGGGAACCTGTTCGGATAATACCGGCGTAGGGAAGCGGCCATATATAGGGAAAGCACCATGTATATCTCCGTTTCGGGCGGGGATATTTTTCTTTCCTGCAAATATCGACAGGAGGAATCATACCATCATGGAAAAAACCAATCCCAAGAACCGCACGCTGCGGGTGATGCTCTACGGGGCGCTTTGCGTCGCCCTTTCCTTCGCGCTCTCCTACATCAAGCTTTTTCCCATGCCCATGGGCGGCTCCGTCACGCTTTGCAGCATGCTGCCCATCTGCCTTTTCGCCTGCGCCTTCGGCCCGAAATACGGGTTTCTTGCGGCGTTTGCCTACGGCGTTTTGCAGGTGATCCAAGGGGCGTATGTGGTGCATCCGGTGCAGTTCGTGCTGGATTATTTCCTCGCGTTTACAGCGCTCGGGCTTGCGTCCCTGTTTCCGAAAAAGTATGCGCTGGGCATGGCTGTGGGGGGAACGGCGCGTATGCTCTGTTCCGTCGTTTCGGGCGCGGTGTTTTTCGCAGCCTACGCCGCCGAGGCCGGCTGGAACAACGCGTGGGTCTATTCCTTCGTGTATAACCTCACGAGCATCGGCGTGGAAACGGCGCTTTGCGTGGTCGTGGCGCTCTTGCCGCCGGTGAAGAAGATCGTCAACAAGCTGGCGGTATAAGCGCTTTTCAACAGAACGGTGAACAAAAAGCGCGGGTGGATGACCCGCGCTTTTTCTTGTGGTATAATAGCGCTGTATGGAAGAAAAGGACGAAACACAACAAAATACGGAGCCTGTGGAGGAGAAGAAGCCGTTTTATCAGGGCGCGCTGCCGGATCGACCGGCGCGCGAGGCCTACGATCCCTTCAACGGCGAGGACCCCGCCGCGTTCTACGCCAAGCTGATCGGCGCGGACGACGAGGAGGAGGAAAAGCCGAAGGAGAAGCGCGCATGGCTGCTGCCGGCGTTTCTTGCGGGCTTGCTGCTGCTTTCGGCCGCCGCGTTTTCCTATAGAGGGCTTTCGACGCTTCCCTATATCGCGCCCCCCGCAACGCCTACCCCCGCGCCCGCGTTTACGCCGCAGCCGAGCGCCGAGCCGGCTTTCGCGCCGCTGCCGGGCGCTGCGGTGATCGAGCAAGCGCCAAACGCCGACTTTGAGCGCACGGCGCTCGTGGTGGACGGGCGGAAGCAGGGCGTGCTGGTGAGCCGCGAGGCGGCGGAAACGCTGCTTGCGGACGTGAGCGCCTATTTCGAGGGCGTGGTCAGGGAGAAATACGAAATACAGGGCGCGCTTACCACGGCGATCGATAACGAGATCGAATTTCTGCCGTCGCCCGAGACCGACGACGCGGAGGTCGTTACGGCGGAGGCGCTGTTTGCAAAGCTTACCGAAAGCGGCACGCGGCTGGACGTTTTATGCACCGAGACCCTCCGCGAGGAGGAGATCGAGCCGTGCAAGAGCGAGGAGAAGGACGATAAATACCTTCTCAAAGGCACCAAGATCATTGAGGAGCCGGGTCAGGACGGCATGACCGCCAAGACGCTTACGATCCTCTATAAAAACGGACGGCGGCGCACGGAGAACGCGGACGAAAAGACGGAGACGCGGCCTATGGTGGCGCGCGTGGTGCGCGTGGGTACGCAAAAGATCACGGACAAGGCCGAACCCGGCAAAAAAGAGGGCAAAAAGGGCCCCGACGCGCCGGAGGGCGCGACCTTTCTTTCCCCCGTGGAGGACGGCAAGGTGATCCTGAACTATGGTCAAAGCGCGGGCGTTCTGCATTTGGGGCTTGACTACGCGCCCAAGGAGGAGGACGCGGCCGACGTGCCGGTGCTTGCTTCCTGCGGGGGTACGGTGGTGTGCGTGATGGAGCGCGGCGGCTACGGCAAAATGGTCGAGCTCGACCACGGCGGCGGTTTTGTCACGCGCTACGCGCACCTTCAAAGCGCCGCGGTCAAGCTTGGCGACGTGGTGATGCAGGGCGACCCCGTCGGCGTGATGGGGCAAAGCGGGAACGTGAGCGCGCGCATGCTGCATTTTGAGCTTAGGATCGACGGCGAGGCGTACAACCCGCGCTACTATATTCGCTGAATAGGGCTTCCTTTTCAGCGGGATTGCGCGCTTTGCCTAAAATCGCCCGGCGTTGGTGCGTTCTGTGCGTTTTATACTGTACAAATATTTTTCTTTATGATATGATACGCGGGCGTGTGTATGGAAAACAGGGGCGGCTGCCCCACTAGATAAGATTTGGAGCTTGTGCATGGCACATTATGTAATCAACGGCGGGAAAAGGCTGGAGGGCGTGGTCACGGTAAGCGGCGCGAAGAACGCGGCGCTTGCGATCATACCGGCGACCATTCTTGCGGGCGAAAGCTGCCTGCTTGAGAATCTGCCGAGCATCGACGACGTGCGTACCCTCGAGTGTATCCTTACGCGCATGGGCGCGACCGTTACCTTTACCCCGGATGGCAGCATGCGCGTAGACCCGCGCGGCATCAAGGATTATAACGTCACGTTCGATATGGTGCGTTCGCTTCGCGCCTCCTATTATCTCTTGGGCGCGCTCTTGGGGCGATACGGCTACGCGAAGATCGCGCTTCCCGGCGGCTGCATGATCGGACAGCGGCCCATCGATCAGCACATCAAGGGGATGCGCGCTTTGGGCGCTGTCGTGACCGTGGAAAACGGCATGGTGACGGCCAAGGCGGATAAGCTTGTGGGCGCGGAGATATACTTGGACGTCGTTACCGTGGGCGCGACGATCAACATCATGCTTGCGGCGGTGGGCGCGGAGGGGCAGACCATCATCAACAACGCCGCCAAGGAGCCGCACGTCGTGGATGTGGCGAACTTCCTCAACATGATGGGCGCAAGCGTCAAGGGCGCGGGCACGGATGTGATCCGCGTCATGGGCGGGCGGGAGCTGCACGGGTGCAGCTACGCCATCATACCCGATCAGATCGAGGCGGGCACCTATATGGTGCTGGCGGCGGCGACGGGCGGCGACGTGGTGATCAACAACGTCATCCCTACCCATCTTGAAGCGATTTCCGCCAAGCTCATGGAGGCGGGCGTTAAGGTCATCGAGGGCGACGACGGGCGCGAGTTCTTTATGCGCGTGACGGCGGAGTCGCCGCGTCCGCGTTCGGTCAACATCAAGACGCTTCCCTATCCCGGTTTCCCCACGGACTTGCAGCAGCCCATGATGGCGCTTCTTTCCGTGGCGGAGGGCAACAGCTATATCGTGGAAAACATCTTCGAGGAGCGCTTCAACCATGTGCCGGAGCTTCGGCGCATGGGCGCGAACATCGAGATCAACGGCCGCATGGCGACCATAGAGGGCGTACCGAGCCTGAGCGCGGCTCCTCTTTACGCTTCCGACTTGCGGGCGGGCGCCGCGCTCATCGTGGCGGCGCTGATGGCAAAGGGCGAAAGCCGCGTATACAACATTGGCTTCATCGACCGCGGCTACGAATACCTCGAGCAAAAGCTCCGCGCCATCGGCGCGGACATACGGCGCGTGGAGGAATAAAGGAAAGAAAACGACGGCGCAGACGCGCCGCCTTTTTTATCGTTCGTTTCCGCTAAAGCCAAGCTCGCTTCGTATGCGCTGCCCCGTTGGGGTCGCCGCAAGCCCGCCGCGCGCCGTTTCCCGCAGGTCGCCGTTCATCGCGCGGCCTACGCTTTTCATGGCGGTCACCGTTTCGTCAAAGGGGATCAGCGAGGGTATGCCCGCAAGCGCCATATCCGCCGCGAGCACGGCGTTGACGGCGCCGATGGCGTTGCGCTTGATGCAGGGGCATTCCACAAGTCCCGCCACGGGGTCGCAGACAAGGCCGAGGATGTTCTTGATGGCGATCGCGGCCGCGTCGAGCGTTTGCGCGGGACTGCCGCCCCGCAGCGCCACAAGCGCCGCCGCCGTCATGGAGGCGGCGCTTCCCGTCTCCGCCTGACATCCGCCCTCCGCG
>JAQVRG010000174.1 GCA_028701165.1 Eubacteriales bacterium
AGCTCAACGCGGAAATGTGGACGGAGCTTTTCTTGGAAAACGCCGATCATCTCGCGGATGAGATCGACCATGTCACGAACAAACTGCAAGCCTACAGCGCAGCGATACGCGGCCGCGACGCGGATACGCTCCGCGCGCTGTTGGAAGCGGGCACGCAGGCAAAGCTCGCGTCCGAAGAAAAGGAGAAGGAGCGATGAAGCGCATACGCGTAAAGGCCGCAAGGCCATACGACGTTTATATCCGGCGCGGCATGCTCAACGACGCGCACACGATGATACGGGCGCTAAAGAAAGACGCGCGCTGCATGGTCGTGACCGACAGCAACGTCGCCCCCCTCTACCTAGACGCGCTCGCCGATTCGCTTGGCGCGGACACGGGTTCCTTTATATTCCCCGCCGGCGAGCAGAGCAAAACCCTTGCTACATTTGGCAACATACTCGAGCACATGGCCGCGAGCGGCTTTACGCGCGCCGACCTCGTCGTAGCGTTAGGCGGCGGCGTTGTTGGCGATACCGCCGGCTTTGCATCGGCGTGTTATCTTCGCGGCATTGACTATGTACAAATCCCCACCACCTTTCTTTCCGCCATCGATTCCTCCGTGGGCGGAAAGACAGCCATCGATCTAGCGGCCGGAAAAAACCTTGCGGGCGCGTTTTTGCAGCCTTCGCTTGTGCTGATCGATCCCGACGTCTTTCAAACGCTGCCCGCGCCCGTTTTCAACGAAGGCACAGCGGAAGCCCTTAAGCATGGCGTTCTCTATGATTCTGCTTTGTTTGAAACGCTGGCGACAGGGGATTTCAAAAAGGATATGGAATCCGTCGTATATCGCAACGTCGAACTCAAAGCAGCCGTTGTGCAAAAGGATGAGCGGGACACGGGCGAACGCCGCATGCTCAATCTCGGCCACACCTTCGGCCACGCGGTGGAAGCATGCAGCGGCTTCTCTCTGTATCACGGCGAGGGCGTCGCCATCGGCATGCTGATGGCCGCGCGCATCAGCGAACGCTTAGGCGTTGCCTCCCCCGGCCTTTCGGATACGATACGGCAAGCCCTCCTTCAAAACCACTTGCCTACAGACTGCGCTTTTGACGCGGAAGCTTTATGCCGCGCCGCACGCATCGATAAAAAGCGCATGGGCGACACGCTTACGCTGATCCTGATCAAGCGCATCGGCGAATGCGTACCCTATGACATTCCCGTAAGCGATCTGTTATCCGTTATGAAGATGGCGGTAGGAACAGCCTGATGGACGTATGGATCGAAAAAAGCCCTTTACGCGGCGTTATACAGGCGATCCCCTCCAAATCGGACGCACATCGTGCCCTTATCGCGGCGGCGCTCTCGCAAACGTCCTGTGAAATCCTTCTTACCGCCGTTTCCGAGGATATCGAGGCGACGGTCCGCGCGCTCCGCGCGCTTGGCGCTTCCATACAGAAAAACGAGCGCGGCTTCCTCGTTTCACCCATCCAAAGCAAAGCGATTACGCCTCGTTTGGACTGCGGTGAGAGCGGCTCTACGCTCCGTTTCCTTTTGCCCGTCGCGGCCGCGATCAGCCAAGAACCTTTCTTTACGGGGCACGGCAAGCTGCCGGATCGACCGGTCGACTCCCTGCTCGCAGCGCTAAAACTACACGGCGTAAGCGCGACGAGCGATCGCCTTCCCTTAACGCTTATGGGCGCGCCGCGCGCTGGCGCGTATACGATTCCCGGCGACGTCAGCTCGCAATTCCTATCCGGTTTGCTCTTCCTGCTCCCCTTGCTGCAGGGGGATAGTACGCTGCATATACAAGGCGAGCAGGTTTCATCGCAGTATGTAGAGATGACCCTTCTGACCCTTCGCCGTTTTGGCATTCGCATAGACGCTGTCGATGACGGCTACCTTGTTCCCGGCGGACAGCTTTATACGTCGCCCGAGCGATACGCCGTAGAGGGCGACTGGTCCAACGCCGCTTTTTTCCTCGCCGCCGGCGTTGACGTGCAAGGGCTTGATCCCGCCTCCGCCCAGCCCGACAGCGCGATACGAACGCTTCTAAACGGACTTGGCGGCACGATCGACGTTGCCGGTTCCCCCGACCTTTTCCCCATACTCGCCGTTTGCGCGGCCTTCCATGACGGCGTTACGGAGTTTACGGGCGGCGCGCGGCTTCGCATCAAGGAATGCGACAGGCTTTCGGCTATGGCGTCCTGTCTTCGCGCGATGGGCGCTTCGCTCACCGAGTATGCCGACGGCATGCGCATCGAGGGCGGCAAGCCGCTGCATGGCGCGCGGCTAAACGGCCATAACGACCACAGGATCGTCATGGCGATGAGTATCGCGGGAAGCCGCGTCGGCAGCGTACGGATAGACGGCGCGGAAGCCGTTCGCAAATCCTACCCCGATTTCTTTACCGATTTTCAAGCGTTAGGAGGAAAATGCAGTGTCCTTTAGCTATGGTGAACGCTTTCGCGTCACGCTGTTTGGCCAATCGCACGCGCCCGTTGTAGGCGTTGTGATCGACGGTCTGCCCGCCGGAATCGAGTTGGATATGGATGCGATCCGTGACTTTCTCTCCCGTCGCGCGCCGGGCGGCGCACTAACCACCGCGCGCAGGGAAGCCGACGTTCCGGAAATTCTCTCCGGCCTTGTAGACGGACATACCTGCGGCGCGCCCATAGCCGCCGTGATCCGCAACACGGACGCGCATTCGGAGGATTACGCGGGGTATTTGGATACGCCGCGCCCCTCGCACGCCGATTACGCGGCGTTTCTCAAGCATGGTGAAGCGCATGACATCCGCGGCGGCGGTTATTTTTCCGCAAGGCTTACAGCCGCCCTATGCTTCGCGGGCGCCGTTGCCATACAGGTGCTTTCCCGGCGCGGCGTCGCCGTTGGCGCGCATCTTTACAGCGTCGCCGACGTCAAGGACGAACCTTTTGATCCCGTAAACGTGACCGAAGCGGATTTCAAACGCGTCCGCGCCAACGCGCTTCCCGTCTGCAACAACGATATCGCACCCGCAATGCGGCGCGTCATAGAAGAAGCCCGCGCGGCAAAGGATTCTGTCGGCGGTGTGATCGAAGGCGCCGCAACCGGGCTTCCCGGCGGTTTGGGCGAGCCTCCATTTGACGGTGTGGAGAACGTGCTGTGCCGCGTCCTTTTTGCCATACCCGCGCTGCGCGGCGTGGAGTTTGGCGCGGGCTTTGCAGCAAGCGCCATGCGCGGCAGCCGGCACAACGACCCTTTCCTGTACGATAACGGCGTCGTAAAAACGCGCACAAACAACCACGGGGGTGCGCTGGGCGGCTTGACGAGCGGCATGCCGCTTCTGTTTAGAGCCGCCTTCAAGCCCACGCCCTCCATCGGCCTTACGCAGGATACCGTAGACCTCAATGCCAAAGCAAATACACAGCTTACCATCCACGGCAGGCACGATCCCTGTGTGGCCCTTCGCGCCGTGCCCTGTGTGGAAGCCGCCGCCGCCATAGCGCTGTTGGATATGATGCTCTAAGTGAGGTGTACTATGAAGCAAAACCGTGATCTCTCCCTTATCCGCGCGGACATTGACGCCGTTGACGACCAGATCGTACAGCTCTTCGCTGCACGCATGCGCCTTGTAAGAGAAGTGGCGCTTACAAAAAAGGCAAGCGCCACAGGCTTAGAGCATACCGCGCGCGAGCAGGCGATCCTGCGCCGCGTAAGCGCTGCTGCGGGCGGGTACGCACCATACGCGGAGCGCCTTTTTCAGACGCTTTTCACGCTCAGCAAGGAATATCAGGCGCAGATCATAGAAGGGGGCGGCGAAGACGAATGAAAACGCGCTTCGGCCTTTTGGGAAGAACGCTCGGGCATAGCTTTTCCCCGCAAATTCACGCACAGCTTGGAGATTACGGCTATGCGCTTTTCAATATAGAGCCGGAAAGGTTGGAGGATTTTTTGCTGCATGGCCCCTTTGATGGTATAAACGTAACGATACCCTACAAACAGGCCGTCATACCCTATTGCAGCTTCGTCGATCCTCTCGCTTTGCGCATCGGCGCCGTCAATACGCTGCTGCGCGAGCCTGACGGGCTGCACGGCTATAATACCGACTATTTTGGTTTTCGCTCATTGCTTCGACGCGCGGATGTTTCGGTTCTGGGCAAAAGCGTTTTGATACTCGGCACGGGCGGAACGTCGCATACCGTTTCCACCGTGCTTGAAGATATGGGCGCGGTAAAAATATGCAAGGCTTCGCGCGGCGGCGCGCTTCGCTATGACGACCTTTCCGCCTGCCATGACTTTGCTGTGATCGTGAACACGACGCCTGTGGGGATGTATCCCGACAACGGCGCGCGCATACTTGACC
>JAQVRG010000175.1 GCA_028701165.1 Eubacteriales bacterium
GCTCCATGGGCTATGGCTGCCCCTATTGCGAGGACGGCGTGTTCCATGTCTTCGGCGATATCCAGCAGCTTGAGATCCTCAAGATGAACGAGGACGTCGCCGCAGCGCCCGGCGAGCTTGGGCGGTTGTTCTTTACGGGATTCCTTCGGGAAAACGGCCGTACCGAGCGCTATGAGATCGGCGATACCGGCTTCTGGCTGGAGGAGGACGCGTGTCCCTGCGGGCGCAAGGATCGGCGTTTCAAGCTTGCCGCGCGCTACGGCGACGTCATACGCGTCGGCGGCACCTTCTTCAACTACCAGCGCATCGCGGCCATCCTCTCTGAAAAGCTTGGCTATACAGGCAGGCTACAAATCCTGTTAACGCGGGAATCCTTAACGGAGGTCATGACGCTCTGCCTTGAAAACACGGCTGTCACAGCGGCGCAGGCGGCGCAGGCCATGCTGGACGCGGGATACGATTCCTTCGCAAAGGTGCTGCCCACCGGGCTTATGCGCCTTGATGTGCGCCAAACGCCCCCCGACGGCTTTATCATCAACACCACCAGCATGAAACTCAGGAACATCGTGGACAACAGATAGGCGTTTGCGGCCAAAGGAACCGAATCGTGCATTATAGTGAAGAGCGCCCTCGAAAGGGCGCTCTTTTGGCGGGAGCATGTGGGAATCGAACCCACCAAAGCGGGTACTAGCCGCTTACGTCGGTTTTGAAGACCGGGAGGCACACCAGAACCTATCTGCTCCCAAGCTTTTCTATTATACCGTTTATCCGGATACCGGACAAGCCCTTCCGGATAATTTCCTGTCGAGCCGTCTTTGCAGTTGTGTTTTCCGTTCGCATATTTTAATATAAGGGTATGAATTTCAAACAGCTAGAGGCTTTTTCAGCCGTTGTAAAAACGCATAGCTTCTCCAAGGCCGCGCAGATGCTTTTCCTTACACAGCCTACCGTGAGCGCGCATATCGGGGCGTTGGAGGAGGAACTGGGCGTCGCGCTTCTGGTGCGTTCCACCAAAGGGGTTTATCCCTCCGCCGCAGGCGTTACGCTCTACGACTACGCACAGGAAATACAAGCCCTTTGCGCGAAAGCGCGCTATGCCGTACAAAACCACGCAGCCGCATCGCCCTATACGCTGCGCCTCGCCGCCTCCACCATACCCGCGTCCTATGTGCTGCCGCGCGTCGTCGGCGATTTTCATACCGATTATCCGCATATCGTGCTTTCCGTCCAGCAGATGAACAGCGATCAGGTAGCGCGCTGCGTCAAGGCGGGCGAAGCGGAGCTCGGCATGTGCGGCACGGACCCTGAGGATGACGCGCTGCTCTCAAAAGCGATCATGGAGGATCGCTTGGTCATCATCACGCCCAACGTGAAGCCCTATGTCGATCTGCCCCGCAACGCCTTCCCCCCCTCCATGCTCAAGGACGCGCCCTTCATCATGCGCCAGCCGGGCAGCGGTACGCGGAAGGAAACGGAAGGCTATCTGCTTTCCTTAGGCATTTCGCCCTCGGAGCTGCACATCGCGGCGCTGCTCGAGAGCACGGAAAGCATCAAACAGGCCGTAGCCAACGGCGCCGGCGTTTCCATACTCTCCCAAATGGCGGCAGCCGACCTTGAGCTTCTTGGCAAGATCCTGCTGTTTAGGAACGAAGACCGTTTTCTCAAACGCTCTCTGTATTGCGTATGCAGCCGGGATCGTTCCCTATCCCCCGCGGGCGAATTGTTCCAGCGATATTTGAATAATATATGTCATTTTCTGTAAATTCCTTGACGAACAGCGCGAAATGTCGGAAGATAAGTTGGGTTTTTGTGAATGCCCACTTTCAGTGGAGGTAGATGCCATGCCGTGCATGCTTCATTCCGCATGCCGCCCCGCCGTTTTATGCGGCGCGGCAGCTTTGCTTTTATGTCTATTGACCGCCTGCAGCGCCGCAACCGCAGCACCGGAGGTGGTGGATGTGCTCCCTTCGCACACGCCGCAGGCCGCCGAGGCGGCAAACTGCGATATTCCAGACCTGCGGCTGGAAACCGAAGCGTCTGCCAAGGAAACGCTCGCCGCGCACGGCGTCCGCGATATCGAAGTGGAATATGTAACCGCGCCGGACGTCCCGGCGGGTCTTGTAACCGATCAAAGCGTTAAAGCGGGCCAATGTCCCCAAAAGAACGTGCCTGTCAAGCTATTTATCAGCATCGCGGCTCCCACGCCGGAACCCACGGCCGCGCCCGCGCAAGCACCCACGCCGACGCCTGCGCCGCAGCCAACATCCGCGTCAAAGCCCGCCGCAACGAAGAAGCCAGCCGCAGCGCAAACGCCCGTCCCGACAGCCGGCGCACCGGCGCTTATCACGCAGGCGCCCATTTTGGATATCCCCACACTTCCCAACCAGCAGCCGTTTAGTACGCCCCAGCCCACTTGGAGCTTTGACTTGGGCGCGCTTTACGATCCCAACAGCGAGGACTGTGGGTGAACCTCGTAAAGCGCAGCGCCCGTCGGGCGTTCTGCAACGGATACAAAACGGCGGTTTCGTCGTGTGAATAATGTATGTCATTTGCCGCAATCTGCTTGACGAATCCTTGGAAATAGCGGAAAATGATGTGGGTTATCAGAAGCCCTTATTTGTGTGGAGGTAAATTCTATGTTTCGCTTGCATCCCTTCGCCGGACGTCGCGCCGCCTTATGCGCCGCGCTCGCGCTGGTGCTGTGTATAGCGTCCGCATGCGCCGTCCCGCCGGCTGTGCCGGAAGCCGCGACGACGCCCGCAACGCCGGCGCCCACCGCCGCTTGCGACGTTCCCGATCTTCAGTTCGAGACCGAATCCTACGCGCGGGAAGCCTTGTCTACACGCGGTATGTCCATCGATGTGGAGTATGTCGCCACGTCGGATATTCCCGCGGGTCTTGTCGCCGATCAAAGCGTCAAGGCGGGCGAATGCCCCGTGGAAAACGCGCCCGTCAAGCTGCTCGTCAGCGTTCCTACGCCCACGCCGGAACCCACCCCGGAGCCGACGCCTACGCCCAAGCCCGCAAAGAAATCCACCGCGAAAAACGACGCGCAGACGCTTCCGCAGGTCAATCCCGCCATGCCCGCTGCCGCAAACCCGTTTCCGCAGGTCACGCCGCAGCCCACATGGAACATCGACATGAGCATGTTCGACGAGGGCGATATCGAATCCTCCGCGCCCTGTGGGTGAAGCGGCCGTAAATAATCGCCCGTTGGGCGATACACCGCAAGACCTGCCCTTACTTTCATCCTTGCTAATACGGAGTGCATATGAAGCATCTTTTCACATCCCTGATCCTGCTGCTGTGCGCAGCCCTGCTTATCGGCTGCGTGCCCGCCGCCACGCCCGGGGGCGACGCCGTTCCTACGGCGATGCCGCCCGCCACGCCGGAGCCCGAGCCCGAATACCAATATATGTCGGCGGAGGACGCTTTTACCTACATTCGCTTGAACCACGCGCCGCTCATCATCGACCTGCAGCCGCAGGAATACTTTGACAGCAGCGGTCATATCGACGGCGCGATCAACACCGCCGCGTATCCCGTCAACACGGACGCCTTGCAGGGGAAGCTTGCGGGCACCGTGGACGCCGCCAAGAACGCGGAAGCCGTGCTGCTCGTCGATATGGCGGGCAAGGCGGGCGCGCGCAACGCCTTCGATTATTATATCGCTGCGGGCGTAAACCCGGAAAATCTCTACATCCTCAAAAACGGCATGCTAGGCTGGCCGTACCACGAAGCGAAGCTTCTCACCGTGCAGCCCTATGAAGCGCGCTACGTTACCGCGAAGGACGTTCGCAATATGCTGCGCAAGGAAATCCCTGTGGAAATATTGGATCTGCGCGCCGCCGACGCGTACAGCGCAGCACACCTGCGCAGCAGCGGCAGCGTTCCCGCCTTTGCCGCCGACGCGGACGCATATGACGTTCGCACCGCCCTTTCCGCGGAGATCGGCTGCACGCAAAAGCCGGACGCCAACATCGTTCTTGTTACGACATCGGGCGGCGACGACGCGTTGCTCGCGTATGACTTTTACGTCAAGCGCGGCGCAGCGCCCGAGGCGTTAGCTATACTCGAGGGCGGTATGGACAACTGGCCGTCCTCCTATAAACACTATGTAGAAACGCAAGAGCCCGCCGAAGGCGAAAAGGATGCAAAGGAGCCCGCAAAAACCGAAGCCCCGGCCACGCCGGCGCCCGCCGCGAAAGGTGAACCGACCATCCCGCCCGGCGGCATTATGGGATAATTTTCCCGCTTTGTAAGGATTTAT
>JAQVRG010000176.1 GCA_028701165.1 Eubacteriales bacterium
ATGGCGAGCACGCGCTTCATACGCGCCTCAACATCAACTTCCTCCAGTACGGCCTGCCGCTGTTCAACCTTGGTAAACACAACGTTCGCCACGGCGTCCGCATAAGCGCCCGGCGCTTCCACATGCGTTAAAATATCCAACGCCTCGCGCGCAAACTTCGCCGAAAGGCGCGCAAATTCATTTAGCGCTTTTTGGATGCGGCGGCGCAGCGCCTCCGCCATCACCTGTTCGCAATCCACATCGTCCAATACGCACGCGTCCACGCGCCAGTAATCGGCGGCCATCGCGCCGTGCATGATCTTGGCGCGCGTTACGCCCTCCACCAACACGCGCATGGAATCCCCGGGCAGGCAAAGCACCTGCTTAACGCGGCAGAGCGTGCCGATCGGATACATATCCTCCAGCGCGATCTCATTTTTATGCACATCCAGCTGAGAAGAAATAAATACGGGGCAGTCCCGCAGCGACGCTTCCTCCAGCGCGTGGACGCTGCTCGTGCGTCCCGCGTCAAAATGCAGCATCTCCCCCGGCAGCACGACAAGGCCGCGCAGCGGTACAACGGGAAGATTTTCTTTAATCGTAGACATTTTGCCTCACCTCTTTGCGTCTCGTATTACAAGTATACATATACCATAGTAAAATGACAAGGATGTGAAATTGGCGCAAAAGGTATGAAACGGAAACGGCGCGCCATGTTTACAGCGCGCGCCGTTCGTGCTTTAAGCTTCAAGGTATTGTTGATCAAAGCGTCTGATAGAACAGCCCCCGCTTCGTGTCGTACCAAATCAATTTGCCGTGCTCACGCTTGGGAATGCGCGCCTGCACGCTCCATTCGGGATACTGCTTGAGGAAGAACACCTTATCGCCCGTCGCAAACGCGATGAAGGATATGTAATCGTCCTTCTTCATAGGGTGTTCGCTCGTGATATACCATTCGTCCTCAATCTGCTCCACCGCCAGCTTTTCCTCCTCCGACGCTTTCTTCGCTTCCAGCGCCGTCAGCTTCCGCCCACAGCAGGACACGTCCGCGCTGCCCGTGCAGAGCGTGATGTTCCCGCAGGACGGGCAAACAAAGTATTTTGCGTTCTTCATGTTGCCTCCTACAAAGTCGTTAACGGCTAGATCTCCTGTGAGCATTCCTTCGATGTTTACGCCGAGAAGGCCGGAAAGCGCAGCAAGCAAAGACACATCCGGGCAGCCCATCCCCCGCTCCCATTTGGATACCGTTCTGTCGCTTAGATGCAGCGCGTCCGCCACTTCCTTCTGCGTCATGCGCTTTTCAAGTCGCAGTTCGCGGATCAGCTTTCCTACCTTTTCACAATCCATCATTGTGTGCTCACCTCCGAAAAATCATTGTAGCAGAAGACATAAAAACCACAACAAACGCTCCGTAGAGTCGTTTCAGCGCTTGGCGCGCAGCGCCCGCAGGGCGTTGAGGATCGCCAGTATCAGCACGCCAACGTCGGCGAAAACCGCCGTCCACATGTTTGCGGCGCCCAGCGCGCCAAGCAGCAGCACCAACGCTTTTACCGCGAGTGCAAAGACGATATTTTCTTTGACGATGCGCATGGTCTTTCGGGCTATGGCAATAGCCCGAACAAGCTTGGAAAGCTTGTCGTCCATCAGCACGACGTCCGCAGCCTCGATTGCGGCGTCGCTTCCCAAAGCGCCCATCGCAACGCCCACGTCAGCGCGCGAAATCACCGGCGCGTCATTGATACCGTCCCCCACGAATACAAGGCCACGGCTTGTTTGAAGAAGCTTTTCCACGTCCGCCACCTTCTGCGCGGGCAAAAGCCCAGCGTGTACCTCGGATACACCAAGCTCACGCGCCACAGCCTCGCCCACGGCTGCCGTATCGCCCGTAAGCATGACGGTTTTTTTGACGCCCAGTTTACGAAGCTGCGCTATGGTCTCCTCCGCGTCCTTCTTGGGAACGTCGGCAATGATGATGTGTCCAAGATACTCCTTTCCGTCCGCCAGATGCACCACCGTACCCGTCAGATGGCAAGCGTGCCATTCGACGCCGATGCTGTCCATCAGCTTGTCGTTTCCGATATAGACCGTCGCGCCGTCGATCACCGTCTTCACGCCCATGCCGGAAAGCTCCGTCGTCTCGCCGATACGCGTGGGATCGATATGGCCGCCATGCGCCCGCACGATAGATTCCGCTATGGGATGATCGGAGCGGCTTTCTGCGGCCGCGGCAATATCCAGCAGCTTATCCTCGCTGATCCTCTCGGGGTGTATCGCCGTTACCGTGAAGCTGCCCTCCGTAAGCGTGCCTGTCTTGTCAAACACTAAGGTGTCCGCCTTTGACAGCGCCTCCAAGTAGCTTGCTCCCTTGATCAATATACCCTCCTTGGACGCGCCGCCTATGCCGCCGAAGAAGGAAAGCGGCACGGATACGACCAGCGCGCAGGGACAGGATACCATAAGGAAGATCAGCGCGCGGTTGATCCATACGCTCCAAGGCTGCCCGAAAAACAGGGGCGGAAGAAGCGCAAGCAGCACGGCGCCCACGACCACGCAGGGCGTATAATACCTTGCAAAGCGCGTGATGAAGTTTTCGGCCTTTGCCTTTTTTGATGCGGCGTTCTCCACAAGGTCAAGCACCTTGGAGACGGTGCTTTCTCCAAATTTGCTGTCCGTTTTCACCTTAATAACGCCGGAAAGGTTTACCGTGCCGCTTAACACGCGTTCGCCTTCCTTTTTATCCTGCGGCATGCTCTCGCCCGTAAGCGCCGCCGCGTTGACCGTCGTAACGCCCTCCGTGATCGTGCCGTCCAAGGCGATCTTCTCGCCGGGCTTGATCAGTATCGTTTCGCCGATCTCTACCGTATCGGGAGACACGGTTTCCTCTTTTCCGTTTCGCAGCACGACGGCGCTGTCCGGACGGATATCCATAAGCGCCGCGATGGAACGGCGGCTTCTTCCTACGGCGATATCCTCAAAAAGCTCGCCGATTTGGAAAAAGATCATGACCGCCGCCGCCTCCGGGTACTCGCCGATCGCCAAAGCCCCAAGCGTTGCGATGGACATAAGGAATTCCTCGTCAAATATCTCGCCGTGCGCTATGTTTTTGCACGCCGACCACAGCACCTCGCCGCCCGCGATCAGATAAGGCACGAGAAAGAAAAGCGCCTTCCACAAGCCCGAAACGGGCAAAAGCCACGCGACAGCCAGCAGAACCACAGCCGCGGCGATACGATACAAGGCTTCCCTCTGCTCTTTATCCCACTCTTTGAAGAACATCATTTCTTTTCCGTCCTCTCCTCAATCAAATGGTCAAATCCCTGCGCTACGATGCTTTGAACATGCGCGTCGGCAAGGTGATAAATGATGGTCTTGCCTTCCCTGCGGCTTGCGACCAGGTTTTGATCCTTAAGTACCTTGAGCTGATGTGAGATCGCGGATTGATTCATGCCTAAAAGCTCCGCGATCGCGCATACGCACAGCTCGCTTTCCAGCAGCGCGTATAGAATCTTCATCCTCGTCGTGTCGCCAAAGATCTTGAATAGATCCGCCAGGTCGCACAGAAGCTCGTCGGTTGGCAGCTCGTGCTTGACGCGGCTGAGTATCGCCTCATGGTTATGCTCCGATTTCTTCATGTTATGTGAACCGCCATTCATATTTGTTTATATTCATATGTTAGTTCATTCATATGTTATTGTCAACCATTATTTTCTTATATTGACGTACAGAAAAGGACGCGGCTCATGCCGCGTCCCGAATGTGCGCTCGGATTCAATCTGCTACCACAGCCTCCTCGATTTCCTCCGCCTCAGCTTCTCCTTCCTCCTCGATTTGTCCCTCCTCCGCCGCCGAGCCGGGGTCAACCGTCGGCACGGGCACAGAAACATAAATAATCTGTGATACCACCGGCCCTCTGGCCGTATCGGTATAGGTTATGTACACATAGGAGCCAACGCCGCCGCTGCCGATTATGGTGGGCGCGCCCAGCAGGAAGGCATAGCTTTGCCCGTCGCTGCCCTGTACCGCCAGCGCGTTGCCCGCCTGCATCGTCACCGTACCGTAGAGCACATGGCTCACAGGCGCAACGGTCGGCACCGGCGCCACCGTTGGGACTGGCACCACGGTAGGAATAGGCGCCACAGTCGGTACGACGGCGGTCGGTATCGCCGACGGCTTTGCGTCGCTATAAACCACCTTTGTCGCAAGCAATGCGCCGTAATGATCGACATAGTAGGTCACAGCCGCGCTGCCGCCAAGATACCCGTTGCCCTGAATCTGCGCGTTGTTG
>JAQVRG010000177.1 GCA_028701165.1 Eubacteriales bacterium
ATACCACTATAAACGAAGGGGTAATCGCGCTTGGGCTTTAGCTCAAATGCCGGCGCGTCGGTCAGCGCGGCGATCTTTTTTGCGGCAATCGCCGTGTTCCCTATCTTGAGATCGACGATGCTTCCGTTAGAATAATTCTGTCCCGCGCGTGAAAAGAATACAACTGCGATGTTTCTCCTGTTATCCTTCATTGCTTTTCGCCTCCTGTTACATGCTAAACCTATCATAATCTTTTGAGTTGACTCCAAGTCAAGATTTTTTTAAGAATAACAAAATAGTCTGTTATTGTTTACCCTTAAAAGCTGTTTTTTCGTTTACGGTAACCTTTCGCTAACCCGGTGAAGAAAACTCCGAAAGCAGGAGTAGCTCAGCCGGTATTCTCAATCTCGAAACAGCGTATAATCTTGATTCGGAGCGGGGTTTACAAGAACTGGCAAATCGGATACTATTATAAAAAGGGCTGCCGGAGGTGCGAGAATACATATGTACGAAGAATTATTGCATTTAGGGAAAAGGCCGTCGCTTTGGCAGAGGAGCGCCGAATCGCTTTGGGACGACAGCCATATACAAAAAATGATGCTGGAATCGCACTTGAACCCCAATAGCGACAATGCAAGCCGCCGGGCGGATATCATCGAACGATCCGTGAAATGGCTGTGTAAACAAATTCCGCCATGCGCGAAAATACTGGATCTTGGATGTGGGCCGGGGCTGTATACAAAACGCTTTTCCGATAAGGGCTATGACGTTACGGGTATTGATATATCAAAAGGTTCCATTGATTATGCAAAGGAAGCGGATAGAAAAACGAGATATATTTGCCGTGATTATCTGACGCTTGACGAAAAGGAAACCTATGATGTCATTACGTTGATTTACTGCGATTATGCCGCATTGACCAAACCGGAACGAGAGGTAATGCTCTCGAAGGTTACACGGCTGCTGCATCCGGACGGACTGTTTATTTTTGACGTGTTCGCTGAAGCCTACTATGCAAAAAAAAGAGAAGCCACGCATTGGTATTTGCGTGAGAACGGCGGATTTTGGAGCCCGGAACCGCATATATGTCTAGAAGGCACTTATTTATACGAAAACAATACCGTTTCAGCCGATCAATATGTAGTTATCACCGAAGATAGAACAAAAGAATACATCATTTGGGATACCGTTTTTACCAAGCAAAGCCTCATGGACGAGGTCGAAGCGGCCGGCCTGTTTGTAAAGAATATGTTTGGCGACATTTGCGGGAAAAAATACAATGAACGCTCGGAGACCCTATGCTGTATCGCCGCAAAAGCGGTGCCATTATAAGCCGGATCGCTTTCGTCAACGCGCAATCCATGCGCGAACCCAAACGCCCGTCGTTTACATAGATTCCTTTTAAGCGTGGACTTTCCGTATGCGCACAATACCGACGCCGATGCTGCGATCTGCATAACGCAATTCGCAATGAAGCCGCTCAAGCTTGATAAGCCGCCGCAATCGTTGCAGACGGGCTCCTATACATGTGCCCAAACCCAAATAAGGCCGACGCCATAGCGGACGAGCGGATAAAGGCATGATTTACTTATAGTCAACTGTGTTCTCCGGCAATTTTCAGTTGGGAAAATACCGAATAAGCCGCGTCCTGCTATCGGGATTCTTGCTTGCAGCGCTATGGGTTATCATATCGTAAAGCGCTTTGTCCGTGACGATTGCAAAGGGATCAAGCTTTAACTCTCCCGCCGCGCTTTCCAATACGGAGATCAGAAGATCATAATAATCGCCGCTTTTGTTAGAGGCTGCCCGCGCTAAGGCGGGTATGGCGTTCTCATTGATCTGCCGCAGCGTAATCGCGGGATCACGGTGCAGGCACATGCGCTTGAGAAGGTCGTAAGCCGTTTGCTCGTCGAGCGTGCGTTCGATATAGTAATCAACGCCGTACAGACCGTATAGCACGCGCTGCGCGTCAAAATAACCAAGACGCATATCAAAGCGGCTTTGTTCGTTTGAGAAGTTCAGTATCTGCCCAAGCTCGCGCGTGGGCGCGATGGTGGTAATGTGCACATCCTTCGGTATTCTGAAGCGACGCTCTATGCCAAAACCGTACAAGCGCATAACGATAAGATCCTTGTAGCTCCGGCTCGTTAGGGAATGGATCGGCACAACGTCGCCCACGCCGCCGTCCGTATAGAGCTTGCCGTCAAGCTTTTCATGTTTGAAGGCGGGGAAATAGGAGCTTGCCAGCAGCATGTCGTAAAGCTCATCCTCATCGAGCGTTTTTGTATCCACATCCAATTCCTTGTGATCGGTAACGGAATAGGTCATCAGATAGAAATTGACGTCGGAGGAGAGCACCGCCTTCGCGTCGATGGCTTCCCGCAAAAGCTGACGCAGCGGCTCCACGTCAAAGCCGCCCTGCCGTACGGTTTCCACCGCTGTCCTAAACAGGGACTTGATATCGATGTTCTTAAAATCCTTTTCAAAAACGCACCGCATGGTTGCGTCGTCCACGCGCATGACCTGCGAAAAGCGGATGTTGCTCCAAAATTCTTCGGCACGCTTGAGATCGCGCATGGCAAACATCGCGCCGTTTAAAGAGCCGACGGAGGTTCCCGACACCGCGTTATAACGAATGCCGGCTTCATCAAGGGCTTTCCAAGCGCCGATCTGGTACGCGCCTCTTGCGCCGCCGCCTTCAAGGGCAATGGCGTAGGTCTTGCTTTTGTCCAGTTTTAATTCCATAGAGTCCTCCTGCGGTGATGATATAGAGAAGCGGTATGCCGAAAAATCAGAATAGGGGGCGTGCTCTGCCGAATACCTGCGTGCGGGACGAGAAAAATCCGCTTTGCTGTAGCTGTTTACTCCATCATAATACACGCAAACAACGATATATGCAATGCTTCGGCAGCGAAAAACAGAACGGCAAGTGTTGAATGCGTACCGACTTATGATATAATTATATAAAATGCTACTTTAATTTTGCATGCAGCCTTGCCTTTATAGCGGGGCAAGCGCAGAACAATAAAGATAACGAAAGGGAAAAGCATGAAACTTGCAGAAGCATTGATGGAACGGGCGGACCTGCAAAAGAGGCTGAGCCAATTAAAGAGCAGGCTTTCCATGAACGCCAAGGTGCAGGAGGGCGAAAAGCCCGCAGAAGACCCGGAGACGCTGCTCAGCGAGCTGGACACGGTGATCGCGCAGCTTGAAACGCTGATTACGCGCATTAACCGCACAAATGCGGCGCCGCTTGCCGAAAACGGAGACGCGATCTTAGCGCTGCTTGCGCGGCGCGATTGTCTGCGGCTGCAAACCGACGCCCTGCGCGACTTTTTGAGCGACGCAAGCGCCACGGTGATGCGCGGCACAAAATCCGAGGTGGTGATCCGCAGTACGGTTTCGGTTGCGGAACTGCAAAAGAAGATCGACGCGCTGGCAAAAGAGCTGCGTGAGCTGGATGTAAGGATACAGTCCTTAAACTGGTCTACGGAGCTTTTATGATCGGTTTGGTGTAGAAGCTGCGAGCGGGTACTCTCGGCGGCAGAGTCGGAGCCGCAAAGTATGGCATGTGCAGGAGCGCGCATGGGGTTCGAATCCCTGTTACAAATCATGCTCCGTACACCTTACAGGCGCACATTGATCATGTATTTTTACTACCGCAGTACCGACGCGGCAACGAGGGAGGGCATGGGGCATCCGATCATATCGTTGAACGGGGACGATCTGCGCGGCGTGCGCATACGGCTTGGGCCGAGCGTTTCGTATTTCTTGATTGACGGGGCGGCGGAGGTATGCTATCGTGTGTATATTATCCAAAAGATACAAAAACAGCCATGTATATCGGCACCCGTTGTAAGAAGACAATGAGAAAAGTACAATTTCATAGCCATAAAGGAGGAAGACGGCATCAAACGAACGAAGTGAATGCGGAATATACAAGAGCAGCTTGAAGATGGAGGTTACAAAAGAAAAAACAGAATAGACGGGTCTTTACGCTTATACTTATTCTTATCACGATGCTTACCTTAGCGCCTGTGGCGATGGCGGAATCAGCACAGGCAACGCGTTACTGCGCGGTGTATCTCTCGCCGGAGGAAAACTCTCCGGTGCTAGGGTGGCTGGACGTGGGCGACCATGTAACGGTCAATTTTGCGCAGGGTGAATGGTGCGACGTTACCTTCGCAAACGGCACAGGATATGTGCTTAGCAGCAATCTTGGGGAAGCGGCTACGTCCAGGCTTGTTCCGGTCATCACATCCAACC
>JAQVRG010000178.1 GCA_028701165.1 Eubacteriales bacterium
AGGAGAAGCCCGCGGGCTCCAAATCGAAAAAGCTTTTCTTGCCGGGATCGTTGAGCGTATCGGCGCAGAAGAATTCCTCGTCGGTTGTGGCGCGCGGGTTGTTGCCGCCCGCGCCGTTAATCAGAATATCGCAGAGGCCAAAGCGCTTGCGTACCGCCTCGTGCGCCGCCTCCACGCTCGCTTTGTCCGTAACGTCGGCGGAAAACGCTTCCGCTTCGCCGCCCGCCGCGATGATTTCCCTTGCAAGCGCGCTGCCCTTATCGAGGCTGCGGTTTACTATCGCAACCTTCGCGCCGCACGCGGCAAGCGCGCGGCAGAATTCGCCGCAGAGCACGCCGGAACCGCCCGTGACCACGGCCACCTTGCCGGAAAAGTCCGGTTTGAATGGGATCGTCAAGCTATGCACCTCCCGCTCAATCGGTCAGCGCCACGATCTTGAGATAGCGGCCGGGGAAGTCCGAAAGCTCGCGGACGGCGGCGGGCACCTCATCGATCGTGATGACCTTGCTCAATACGCCGCGCACGTCCACGCGGCCGCTTTCCATAAGGGAGAGCGCCTCTTGGAATTCACCCTTGCTGTTTCGCCCGCCCAGCACGTCCAGCTCCTTTTTCGTGATGAGATCCGTGGGTAGCTCCGTCGGCATCTTCGGCCAGCCCGTGAGCACGATGCGTCCCACATAGGACACCACGTCAAAGCAGCTTCGTATGGCGGCGTTCGCGCCCGAAGCCTCCATGACGACCTCCGCCATGCGGCCGTTGGTCATTTCGTAAATCTTTTCCACGGCGTCCTCGCCGGGTATGCAGACCGTATGCTTTACGCCCAGCTTTCTCGCATAATCAAGGCGCTCCTTGACAGGATCGATGAGGATGGGCACAGCGCCGTAGGCGATCGCACCAAGTGCCGCAAGCAGGCCGATCGCGCCCGCGCCGAAGATCGCCATATGTTCGCCCGCCGCAAGCTTGGAACGGTGCACGCCGTGCATGGAGATGGTCAAGGGCTCCGAAAGCGGCGCAAGCTCCCAAGGGATGCTGTCCGAAAGCGGTACGAGCTGATGCGCCGGGTGCCGCATGTATTCGGTCATGCCGCCGTCGGTATGTACGCCAAGGCAGCGCATGCTCTCGCACGCGTTGGTTCTGCCCATTTGGCAGGAATAGCAGTGGCCGCACCAAAGGTAAGGATCGATCACCACGCGGTCGCCGGGCTTGATGTTGTTGGGGTTCTCCCCGATCTCCTCCACGACGCCCGCAAGCTCATGCCCGATCACGCGGGGATAGGAGACCATTTTGTTCACGCCGCGAAACGCGCCGATATCCGAGCCGCATATGCCCATGGACTTGACCTTGACGAGCGCATAGCCCTCTTGATAAACAGGCTTATCGATCTGTTTGATGCAGATGTCGTTGGGCGCTTTTAAATAAACAGCTTTCATATTTTGTTGCTCCTTTTCATAATGCAAGACGGTTCATGATGTGCCAGTTTCGCTTTCTTACGCATTATGCTATACGGACAGGCGCGTTTTTGTCAATACATATCCGATGCGGCGATATTTTCTTTTATGCGATTCGGTTTTCCTCTTTTGCTGACTTTGCATAAAAAAATACCCCGCCGCGCCGTTTCCGGCAAGGCGGGGTATTGGGATCAATCCTCGTAATTGCGGTAAGCGGAGTCGAAATCCCACGGCATGCCGCCGCAAAGGCAGCCGCCGTCCACCACATAATTCGCGCCGGTCATATAGCTCGACGCGTCGGACGCAAGCAGCACGACAAGCCCGAGAATCTCCTCCGGCTCGCCCGGGCGGCGCATGGCGATACGGTCGCGCAGATAGTCCCCGCGCGTGGGATGATCCCATGTGACCTGCGTAAGCGGCGTAAGGATATGACCCGGCGAAACGGCGTTGGCGCGAACGCCCCATTCCGCCCATTCCACAGCCATAGACCTAGTAAGCGCCACAACGCCGCTCTTGGTGGCGCCGTACACGCTGCACCCGCCCAGCATCGCGGTCGCGTTGTGGGAGCCGATGTTGATGACGCTGCCCTTGCGCGCCTTGATCATATGCTTGCCAACCGCCTGCGACACGAGGAACACGCCGCGAAGGTTGATGTCCATGATGCGCTCGTAGGTCTCCTCGGTCACGTCCAACAAGCCCTCGCGCTTGTTGATGCCCGCGACGTTGACCAGCACGTCGATGCGCCCGTGTTCCTTGATGATCGCGTCCACCGCGGCGTCGATGCTCTCCTTCTTGGTAACGTCCAAGAGATAGGAGCTGCACTTTCCGCCCTCCGCTTCGATGGAATCCGAAAGCGCCTTAAGGCCCTTCTCGCTCACGTCGCAGTTGCACATCGTCGCGCCGATACCCGCCATGCCTTTCGACAGCGCCGCGCCGATCCCGCCCGCGGCGCCCGTCATGACCACGATCTTTCCGTCCAGTGAAAACAGTTTCTTGAGATTCATTTCTTCCGACATCGCCTTAAGACCTCCTAGATTTTTTAGATTCGTTACGGTTATAAATTGCTATTTTGATCGACATGGTGTATATATGATTCAAAACTATCGTATATCGTATGCACGCGTTTTTCATTTGTCAATGCTAATTTTTTCGGGAGGTGGCAACACATGCGGGGAATCAAGGATAAAATCGCCGTCGTCACAGGCGGCACGCGGGGCATAGGCAGGGGCATCGCGCAGCGCCTTGCGGACGAAGGCGCAAAGCTTGTGATCGTGGGCACGAACATGGAAACCGCCGAAAAAACAGCGCGCGAAATGCGCCTTGACGGCGCAGATGTGGAAGCATACGCGGCCGACCTTCGAAACGTCTCGGAGATCGACGCGCTGATGGCGCACGTGCACGACGCGTACGGGCGCATCGATATTCTCGTCAACAACGCGGGCGTGCAGATCCGGCAATGGGCTGTGGATTTCACGGAAAAGGACTATGATTTTTTGATGGACCTCAACCTCAAGGCCTATTATTTCACCGCCTGCGCCGCCGCGAAATACATGAAGGCGCAGGGGGGCGGCGCGATCGTGTGCGTGTCCTCCGGCAACTCCACATGCTTTACGTCCCGCCGCTCGCTCTACAACATCTCCAAGGCGGCGGTCAACGCGCTGGTGGGGACGCTCGCGGTGGAATGGGGACGCTTCAACATCCGCGTCAACGCCGTAGCGCCGGGCTACGTGCTGACGGATATGGTCAAAAAAGGCATCGACGACGGCGTGATCGATATGGAGACCAACTTCAAAGTGATCCCCATAAAGCGCATGCTCTCCACGGAGGAGATCGGCAACGGCGTCTGCTTCCTCGCTTCAGAGGAGGCAAGCGGCGTCACCGGGCAGACGCTCTTTATCGACGGGGGCTGGAGCCGCTGCGGCCTGCCCGAGGATTAAACCGCGCGCGGCTGCCGCTCGCTGTACTGCGCGGGATTGCAGCCCATCTGGCGCTTGAAGGTCTTATAAAAATGGCTGTAGTTGTTAAAACCCACCTGCTCCGCCGCGCGATTGATGGGCATACCCTTTCTTAAAAGCCCCGCCGCCATCTCGATCCGCTTTTCCTGCACATAGCTGCTGATGGTGCGGTTGGTCGCCTGCTTGAAAAGGTGGCAGATATAGCTTTCGCTGTAGTTGACGCGCTGCGCAAGCGTAGAGAGCGAAAAACGCTCGTTTAGATGCGCGTTGATGTAGTTGATAAGCTGCGTCACCACGTTGAGGCTTCTTGACGCGGCGCCGTCGCAGTGGACGCCGGAGAAGCAGTCGTTATACGCGTAGGCCATGAGCTGATGCACGATGGCCTTCACGAGTATATCCTGTCCGCTCTTCAGGTGGATATCGCGGTATTCGTCCATTAGATCGCGGTACTTTTTAAAGCTCGCGGGCGCAAGGCTTCGAAGCGGCGCGCTGTTTTCGCTCCGGTGAAAAACGTCGAGCAGATTGGAGTTGGGCGTGCTGTAGGATATGAGCAGCTCGGGGTTGATGTGCGCCACAAAAAACTCGGCGCGCGCATCGTCGTCGGGCGACATCATGTGCGGCACAAACATATCCACAAGCACCACGTCCCCGTCGTCCACGGCATACGCCCGCCCGTCGTACATGAATTTCCCTTTGCCGTGCCGGCATACGAACAGCTCGTAAAAATCGTGATAGTGCATGCACTGCGTAGGCTCGTTGTCACGGTTGTGCAGATCGCACGCGCAGTCGCCCGAAAAAACGCCCGCCTTGGAAAGAAACACAAT
>JAQVRG010000179.1 GCA_028701165.1 Eubacteriales bacterium
TGCAAAACACCGCCGCGGACGCGGTGCTGCTTTCTCAAAAGCTCAAAGAAATCAGGGAAATATATTATACCCTCCAGTAACACACCAACCTTTATTTCTTTGCTATACTAACGGCTGTTATAAAAAAGGAGGGAATGTTTTATGGAGAATTATCAAAGGAAAGCAGCGCTTTTTCTTACAAGCCAGGGCGTTACGCTCTTTGGCTCATCGCTGGTGCAGTTTGCGATCATTTGGTATGTAACGCTGCAAACGTCGTCCGGCTTTTGGGTTTCGGCGCTGACGGTCGCCGCCTATGTGCCGCAGTTCATCATTTCGTTTTTTTCGGGCGTGTGGGCGGATCGTTATTCCAAAAAGCGCCTCATCATCCTTGCCGACAGCATGATCGCCCTTGCAACGCTCCTGCTCGCGCTTCTCATGCCGCATATCAAGGAAGGCACGCCGCTGCTGACGGCGCTTATTGCGATCTCGATCGTGCGTTCGCTGGGCGCGGGCGTCCAAACGCCGGCGGTAGGCGCAGTGATCCCCCAGCTCGTCCCGGAGGATAAGCTGATGAAGTTTAACGGCGTGAACGCCACGATCCAATCGCTCGTGCAGTTTGCCGCGCCCGCCGCCGCGGGCGCCATGATGTCCTACAGTACGCTTCGCGCCACGCTGATGATCGATATCGTCACCGCCATGGTTGGCGTGGGCATTCTGTCCGCCGTGGCGATACCGTTTGTAAAATCCGAGGAAGCGCCTTCCATGCTCTCTGAAATGCAGGCGGGCTTCCGCTACGCCGCCAAGGACGGCTTTGTTGGCCCGCTGCTCCTGCTCTTTGGGTTCTTCATCTTCCTGTGCGTTCCGGCAGGCTTTTTGGCGACGCTGTTCGTCAGCCGGTATTACGGCGATACCTATTGGTATTTGACGCTGGTGGAGGTGATCGGCTTCATCGGCATGATGGGCGGCGGCATTCTGATCGGCGCGTGGGGTGGTTTTAAAAACCATGTGAAAACGCTGGTCTTTGGGATGACCGCCTTCGGTATCCTCGGTATCGGTATGGGTGTTGTCGACAGCTTTATCGTTTACCTCATCCTCATGCTCGTCTACGGCGTTGCCTTAACGATGGTGCAGACCGCCTCGACCACGCTTTTGCAGCAAAACGCCGCACCGGATATGCAGGGTCGGATGTTCGGCTTATTCGGCGCCATGTATTCCGGCTTTCTGCCGCTTGGCATGATCGTGTTCGGCCCGCTTTCGGACGTCGTATCCATGCGCCTTCTTATGATCGTCTCCGGCGTTCTGCTGCTGGTCATGGCGGTCTGCGTGCTGCTGAACAAGCGCTTCTATGCGCGCGGGCAGGCTGCGGAAGCGTCGCAAAGCTAAAAGCCCGGCGCGCCGCGCATTGCAAGGATTACGAATTGTAAGAATGATTAAAAAAGATAGACTTTATACGCAGGCGTCTAGGCTTTCTCCTTCCGCCTGCGTGTTGCTGTGCGCACAGTCCTTATACGCGGCGGTCACCGTCTTTGTCACGCCGCCCGCCGTGTACATCTTCCCGCAGCACGGGCACCGTCTCGTGCGCAGCATGACCGTTTGGCTGATGATCTTGCGATCCTGCTTGTCCGCCTCCATCTGATGATGGCGAACGTGCTGGTACTCATGTGCGCGTATGGCGGCGGTCGCGGAATAGGGGTTCAGCTTGGTCGCAAACTTCAGCGATACGCCGGGATCGTTTGAACCGTCTTGATATTTGCGGTTGTCGCAAACGGGACACTGTGTTTCCTCATTGATCTCCGCCATGGTTTTTGCGCCCTCGCCATTTTCCTGTCCGCCCGGCATTTGGACGGCGGGTATTTGCCCCGGCGTTCCTATCTGCGGCAGCGGCGCTTGCTTGGGCTGTGCCGGCCGGTAAAGCCTAAGCTGCGGCGTTACGTCGCCGCCGCGCAGATCAAGCTCATATGGCAGATCAAACGTCGTCAAAGCCGGATTCCCCGTATCCGACGCGATCCCGAAAGGTTCCGCGGGCTCGCTTCCGAACGCGTCAAAACGCGCCGCATCCATAGGCATATCGGCAGGGCGGTTCATTTGCGGTTCGTAAAACGCCGCGTGCTTCGGATAATCGCCGTTTGCATTTGTGATCGTCATGATTCGCCCTCCTATTCAGCTTTTTGACAGCTTCCGCAAAGCGCGAAAGCCTGTATAGTATTATGATATACCATTTTCCTCATTCGCGCAATATTTCAGTATCGCGCGTTTCAGCCGCCTTACCAAATAAAGGGGATAAGCCTGTAACGCACCCGTTTTTCATAATCCGTATAGCCCGCAAGCCCCTGTTCCAATACGGCTTCCTCGTTGCGTATGCGCTTTACGATCAGGATCGGATAGGTAAGAAAAACAAGCAGGGAATAAACCGAACCAAGCACGAGCGGTATCGCCAAATACAACAAAATCGTCGCCGCGTACATCGGATGACGCACGACGCCGTACAGCCCCGTATCCACCACCTTCTGCTCCGCCTGTATCTCCACAGTTCTTGAAAGATAGGCGTTCTCGCGCATGACCTCGGCATACAAGCCGTAAGCAAACAGCATCACAACGGCCGCGGCGATCACCAGCCACAGCGGCAGATGCGACCAGCCATACCGATAGTCCAGTGATGCGAGCACAAACCCGATAACGAATACAACCGCCGAAAGCAATACGACCCTTTTCTGCTCCGGCTCCTCTTCCTTGCTGCGCAGGCGCTTTTCCAAGAGCGCAGGCGCTTTGGCGCACAGAATAACGCCTACGATCAGCATAGGAATAAACAGGAGCGCTATAAAAAGCCAAGCGTTCCAATAGCGGAACGTAGCAGCCGGGGCAAACAGCAGCAAGCCCACAATGCACAAGCCCGCAAGGAATTTTATGCCTCCGTCCAAAATCAGCTTCCCGTTCATGGCTCCTCCTTGTTTTCGCGCGATTTTATTCCTTCTCGCCTTTTTCGATCTTCGCGCGCGTATCCTCGCGCATCAGCTCCCGAAGCTCTTTGAGATAAGGGGAAAACGCGACCTTATCGTCCGCGTAGGTCATGTTAAGCGCATATTCGTTCGGCGACCATGTCTGTATATCCGATTCATTATGCTGGATCACCGCTTCCATGCCGTCAAGCGCCTTATAGATTTTCGCTTCGAGGGATTCCAACGCGCTCATCTCCCGATACAGCGAAAGCATCTCTTGGTCAAACGGCGCGGGCAGCGTGGATACCCACGCATAGAGCAGGTTTTCTTCCCTATCCTCATCGGCCTGCGTTTTGATAAAGCTCGGTATATCGCCGGTGAACGCTTCGCCCAAGTCATGGATCAAGCACATATGGATCACCTTGTCCATATCGGCCTTGGGGAACGCGTCCTTGATGAAATACGCCATCAGCGCCATTCTCCAGCTATGCTCCGCAACGCTTTCATGCCTGCCGCCCGAGGTATAGCAATGCCGTGTGGCGTCCTTTAAGCGTTCCGCGACATGCAGCGCGTTCAAAAGCTCCCGCGTATCCATGAATGTGTTTCCTCCCGTATCCTTACCGGCGCAATGCCGACGAATGACAAATGATGAATATGGATAAGTATAGCATTTCAGCGCCATAACATCAATCGACGCGAGATATATTTGTTGTCCTATTGCAAATTATAAATCGCCGTGCATAAAATCTCATAGACAAATGTATAGCAACGTGGTAGAATGCGGTTAGTTAAAACTAACTAACTGTTCGAGCGGGGGTTTTTATGACACTGGACGAGTTGGCGATCGGAAAAACGGCAACCATTCAAACCGTCGGCGGCGCGGGCGCTTTGCGCCTTCGCTTTCTGGATATGGGACTGATTCCTAGAACACGCGTCACCATGCAGAAGATGGCGCCCATGGGCGATCCGTTGGAGATCAGCGTGCGCGGCTACGAATTGACCTTACGGCGGGCGGACGCCAAGTGCATCACACTCGCGGCGGAAGCGGGTGACGCGCTATGATATTCGCGTTGGCCGGCAATCAGAACTGCGGAAAAACGACCTTATTTAATGCCATGACGGGCAGCAACCAGCACGTCGGCAATTTCCCCGGCGTAACGGTGGAGCAAAAATCCGGCGAAATACGAAGCGCCAAGGGCTGTACCGTCGTCGATCTGCCCGGCATCTACTCCATCCGTCCCTATACGCAGGAGGAGATCGTTTCCCCCGATTTTATACTCGACG
>JAQVRG010000180.1 GCA_028701165.1 Eubacteriales bacterium
CTCAAAATCGCCCGCATAGGTCATGTCGCTTTCCTTAGTCAAATCACGGCGCGCAATCGCGTCGAGCAATGCCGTCATATCGGATATGTAGGCGTTCAGATTTTCCACCGTCTTGTTCATCGTTTGCGCAAGGACGCCGGCCTCGTTTTTCTGTTTGATTTGCAGCGGCGCCGCGTGAAGCTCGCCGTCGCGTATCCTGTCCGCCAAACCGACGACCTTATTGATGGGATCCGTAACGCCGCGCTTGATAAACAGGTACAGCACGACAAGGCAGAACGTCGCAAGGCCAAGCGCGCCCGCAAGCAGCATGATCGTAGATTTCCTAAATAGTCCGTCCATGGAGGCTGTCGGCGAACCGACGAACATCGCCGATGATTTCGCCGTCGTTGCCCTTGAGCGGCTTATACTCATAGAGCATGTTTTCATTGACCACAAAGGTCTCGCCCGAAATCTGCATACCTTGCCCCAAGACCTGTTCTTCGATCGCGGGCGCCATCGTCGTGCCGATCACGCGCTGGTTCGTTTCCTTATCCACGATGGTAGTGTTGACGCGCGTGTTGCCGTTGAAAAGCGTAGCCTCCGTGCCCGCCTTCTCCTTGATATTATCGACCATTTCGCTGTTGGTCAAATCGTAGCCGATCATCAAACCGCCCACGCGCGCTTCACCCTCGATCACGTCTTGATAGGTGCGATAGCTTAACGGCATGGCCTCATCCTTATAATAGCCGGACTGTATCGCGCCTTGCGCGGCAAGCTCGCCTTGGAGCTGGGATGGCAGCGTGCCGCCCACGGACGCGATGAGCTGTCCGCCCTTATCAAAAAACGCGCCGAACATATTTTTTGCGTCAAGCGCCTTGGCCATAACGCTTTGCACCGCCGCCGCGTCGCCGCGCTTCATCGCCGCGATCAAGCCGGGATCGCGGGCGTAAGACGCCGCGACGTAATCCACGTCCTTGCCCGTATCCATAAGCTCGCCTTCGAACACCGCAAAAGCCGCTTGATTGGTCTGCAGCATCAATTCCTTCGTTTGCTGCTTGTATACGCCCGCCGTAATAAAGCAAAGCAAAACTACGATCAAAATCATATCGAGCGCCATCCAAAATGTAATGCGGGTTCCGGATTTATTCATGTTTGTTCCTCCTTGTTTACGCGTTTCACAACCTGTTTTCGATCTTCGCCGTCCATACCGGCGGCTATGTTTCTCTTTGTACACCGCTGTGCGCCGAAAATCCTGTCGGAAAATCATAGCGTGGCGGCATGGAATGTGATAGAATCATTTGCGATGAAATACGGCGTTCAAAAAAAGCAAGTAATGCGGAATCTGTGCAGGCGATTCTTATCCTGCGCGCTCTTTCTTTTTCTTCTGTGCCTCCCCCGCGCCGCCAACGCCTACTCCATCGTTTGGATTACGGATACGCAGCTGTACAGCGAAAGCTATCCCGAAACCTTCTACGCTATCGCTGACTGGATCGTAGAGAACAAAGCGGCGTACGACATCCGTTTCGTATTTCATACCGGGGATCTTGTAAACGCCTCGCGCTCGCAAGCGCAATGGGCCGTCGCCGGAGAAGCCATGCACAGGCTTGACGGCAAGCTTCCTTATCTCACCGCCAGCGGCAACCACGACGTGGGCAAGCGCTATGCCTACGATAACTACCACACCTATGTGGACGGCGCGCGCGAACATCCTCTCACGGGCGGTTCCTTTGGGCCGGGCATGAGCCGTTACGCGCTTTTTTCCGCCGATGGCCGTGATTATATCTTCGTAAGCGTCGGCTTTGGGCAAACCGGCCCCTCGCAGGAGGAGATCGATTGGATCAACCAAACGCTCGCGCATTTTGAAAACCGTATTGCCGTGCTGATCACCCACAGCTATCAGCATACGCGCAGCCGCCTAACGGCGCAGGGCAACGCTATCCATAACAAGATCGTCGTGCCAAACCCCAACGTATGGCTGGTATTGAGCGGCCATTGCCGTAATTACTCCCAACGTCAGGACGCCATCGACGATACGGGCGACGGCGTCCCCGATCGGATCGTATACGGCGTTATGACCAACTATCAGGACGCGCCCAAAGGGGGCGGCGGTTATATCCGCCTGCTGCCCTTCAATGCGGACAGGGTGTATTTTAGCACCTATTCGCCCGTGCTGCATGACTTTGACTACTACGAGAAGCCGGGCGCCGATTATTTCTCCATACCCTATCCCGGCGTCATGGAGCCGACCGCGATCGACTCATCGGCCAAGCTTCCGTAAAAGCCGCTTCGCCTTCGCGTTCATTTTATTTGAGCAGCTTCCCCAGCAAATCCATCACCTCGCCGGCCGGCTCCGCCTGCGCGTTCTTTTTGCCGCCGGTCTTTTTCTTACCGGTCTTTTTGCTCTCGGTTTTCGCACCGGTCTTTTTCTTGTTCGTCTTTTTCTTTGCGGACGAGGGTTTCTTGCCGGAGGACGGTTTCTTGCCGGAGGCGGGCTTTTTCCCTGAGGAGGGCTTCTTTTCGTCTTCGCCCAGCAGCGCGCCTAAAAGCTCGCCGCCCAAGCTGTCGCCGCCGGAAGAACCGCCCAGCAGGGAACCTAAAAGCGCGCCGCCAAGATCGCTGCCGCTGTTGTTGTTCCCATCATGACCGCTATCGTCGCCTCCGCCCAGCAGCGAATCCAAAAGCGCGCCGCCAAGACCGCCGCTGTTGCTGTTGTTGTTATGGGAGGAGCCGCCCAGCAAAGAGCCCAGCAATGCGCCGCCAAGGCCGCTGTTGTTGGAGGAACCGCCCAGTAAGGCACCCAAAAGCTCGCTGCCAACGCTATCGCTGTCCGCCTCGTCGGTATCGTTATCCGGCGCGCCAAGCAGCGCCTGCAAAAGACCGCCGCCCTGCGCGTTGGACTGCCCGTGCTGCCCCAGAAGCGAAAGCAGCAGCGGCGCGCATGCGACCAGTATCGCGGCTGTTTTAGCGTTAGAAAGACCCGCGCCCTTCGCGGCCTTCTTTTCCACCTTGCCGGCGTCATCGCCTAAAAGGTGCGCAAGAATTTTCCCACTATCTTCTTTATCGACATTTTTCAGGAAAAAAGTAATGTCGCTCGTATCATCCTTGGCATGATCTAAGAGCGCCTGCTCTAGGCCGGGCGCTTTTGCGCCGTCCGCCGCGTTGCTCTCCACGCCCTCTAACAGCGCCGGCAGCGCGGTCGCCAGCACGTTTTGTATCTCGCCCTCGCCCGCGCCGGAAAACTGTCCCAGCGCCTGCAGCGTATCGGCACTGACCATTTGACTCAGTACGCTTTTCGGTATTTTCACGGTATGATCCTCCTTGCGATACCCTTACTGTAATCGGTTCTGTTACCTATTTTTGTTATTGATAAATGTAACATAGAATCGTTTTCACCGCAAGATAATCATGCCTTCGATGTTTTCATTCCATTTTTATCATTATGTGTTATAATTTTTGTACGATAATGGTAGTATCATGATTGGGAGGTATCCTATATGCAACGAGTTCCCGGCACAGGCGGAAGACGGAAAAACGTCGCCTCCGGCGGCGGCAACGCGCACAGGCGCGGCGACGGCCTTGGTACCGGCCCTGTTGGCGGCGGTTCCTTTGGTTCCTCCGGCTCCTCCGACGCCTCCGGCCGTTCCGGCGGTACGCAGCGCGGCGGCACAAGCCTTTTGCCCCTGCTGCTGGGTCTGCTCTTAGGCTCAGGCGGCGGTGGTAAAAAGGGCTCCGGTCTCAAGCGCATTCTGCTTATCGCGCTGCTGCTTTTTGTGGGCTATATGCTTTTGCAGCGATGCAGCGCGCAAAACGCGCTGTACGGCAATGACTATACGCAAACGCCCGCGCTGCCCGTTTACAGCGCTGAACCGCAAGCCCCGGCGGCGACGGAGCCCCCGGCTTCGCAAAGCCCGTCGCAGCAGATCGAAACGCCGGATTATTCCGTATCCAACAAGGCGCGCCCCCGCTATACCACGCTTAAGGGCGGCGGACAGGACGATTTCACCATCATGGTGTATATGTGCGGCGCGGATCTTGAATCCAATTACGGCATGGCCACCTCCGACCTCAACGAGATGCTGCACGCCACCCTTTCGGATAACGTCAAGGTGATCGTGGAGACGGGCGGCGCAAAGCGCTGGAAAAACAGCATTATCTCCAATAAGACCAACCAGATCTATGAGGTGCGGGACGACGGCATCAAATGCCTCGAG
>JAQVRG010000181.1 GCA_028701165.1 Eubacteriales bacterium
GAAAACGGCGCTGATGACCTCTATCGAGTGTCACCGCGGCGAGCCCCGTCCCCGTCCGCCTTTCCCGGCTCTCAAGGGTCTGTGGCAGAAGCCGACCATCCTCAATAACGTGGAGACCTCCGCCAATATCCCGCAGATCATCTTGAACGGCGCGGAATGGTTTGCCAATATGGGTACGGAAAAGAGCAAGGGCACCAAGGTCTTTGCGCTTGGCGGCAAGATCAACAACGTGGGTCTTGTGGAGGTTCCCATGGGCACGACGCTTCGTGAGATCATCGAGGAGATCGGCGGCGGCATCCCCAAGGGCAAGCAGTTCAAAGCAGCGCAGACGGGCGGCCCCTCCGGCGGCTGCATCTCCGCGCAGAATCTGGACGTCCCCATCGATTATGATAACCTGATCTCCATCGGCTCCATGATGGGCTCCGGCGGTTTGATTGTTATGGATGAGGATACCTGCATGGTGGATATTGCGAAATTCTTCCTGCAATTCACCGTGGATGAATCCTGCGGCAAATGCACGCCCTGCCGTCTAGGCACCCGCAAGCTCTTGGAAATGCTCAAAAAGATCACCGATGGCCGCGGCGAACCGGGCGACATCGAGAAGCTCGAGGAGCTGTGCAACTATATCAAGACAAATTCGCTGTGCGCGTTGGGACAGACGGCGCCCAATCCCGTGCTTTCTACCCTGAAATATTTCCGCAGTGAATATGAGGCGCATATCAACGAGAAAAAGTGCCCCGCCGGCGTATGCAAAAACCTGCTGCACTTTGAGATCGATCCGGCCAAGTGCAAGGGCTGCACGCTTTGCGCGCGCAACTGCCCGGCCGGCGCGGTCAGCGGCACGGTGAAGCAGCCGCATGTGATCGACCAGAGCAAGTGCCTCAAGTGCGGCGTTTGCATGGCGAACTGCAAGTTCGGCGCAATCAGCAAAAAGTAAGAAAGGACGGGATTACAACCATGGCTGATACTGTGAAACTCACCATCAACGGCATCCCCGTTGAAGCGGATAAGGACTCTACCATACTGGACGCCGCCGTGAAGGCGGGCGTACGCATCCCGACGCTGTGCTTCCTTAAGGACGTCAACGCCATCGGCGCCTGCCGTATGTGCTTGGTGGAGGTTAAGGGCGCGCGCGGTCTGATGGCGTCCTGCGTAACCCCCGTAGCCGAAGGCATGGAGGTGCAGACGAACACGCCCAAGCTGCGCGAATCGCGTAAAAAGACGCTGGAGCTGACGCTGAGCAACCACCGCATGGACTGCTTGAGCTGCGCGCGCAGCACCAACTGCGAACTGCAAGCGCTCGCGCAGGAATACGGCGTGGACACCAAGGCCTTTGAAAACGCCGTAACGGAGCCGGATATCGACGATTCCGCCGTGCATCTGATCCGCGATAACAGCAAGTGCATCCTCTGCCGCCGCTGCGTAGCCGTGTGCGAAAAGGTGCAGCACGTGGGCGTCATTGGGCCTATCCAGCGCGGCTTCAACACGCATATCGGCTCTCCCTTCGATATGCCGCTGGATGCGACCTCCTGCGTACACTGCGGCCAGTGTATCCGCGTCTGCCCCACCGGCGCTTTGACCGAGCGGGACGACACGCCCAAGGTATGGGCGGCGCTCGCCGATCCCGAAAAACATGTCGTCGTCGCGCCCGCGCCTTCTGTGCGCGCGCAGCTTGGCGAATGCTTCGGCCTGCCCATGGGCACCAACGTGGAGGGCAAGCTCGCGGCGGCGCTTCACCGCTTGGGCTTTGACGGCGTGTTCGACGTGGACACCGCTGCCGACGTTACCATCATGGAGGAGGGCACGGAGCTTTTGGAGCGCCTTGCCAACGGCGGCAAGCTGCCGCTGATCACCTCCTGCTCGCCGGGCTGGATCAAGTTCTGCGAATACTACTATCCCGAATTTGTGGAAAACATCAGCTCCTGCAAATCGCCCCAGCAGATGTTCGGCGCGTTGACCAAGACCTATTATGCTCAAAAGATGGGGATCGATCCCAAGGATATCTATGTTGTGAGCATCATGCCCTGCACGGCCAAGAAATTCGAGGTCGGCCGTCCGGATCAGAGCGCGTCGGGCTATCCCGATGTGGACGTTTCCCTTACAACCCGCGAGCTGGCCTCTATGATCAAGGTGGCGGGCATCGTGTTCGAGGATCTGCCGGACGAGACCTTCGATCCCATCTTCGGCGTAGCTTCGGGCGCCGCGCACATCTTCGGCGCGACGGGCGGCGTTATGGAAGCGGCCCTTCGTACCGTGGCCGAGATCGTCACCGGCAAGCCGCTTGAAAAGCTGGAGTTCACCGACGTGCGCGGCACGCAGGGCGTTAAGGAAGCGGAATACGATCTGGCGGGCACCAAGGTGCGCGTGGCGGTCGCGTCCGGTCTTGAAAACGCGTCTAAGCTCCTAGATCGCATCAAGAGCGGCGAAGCGAGCTATCACTTTGTCGAGATCATGGCCTGCCCCGGCGGCTGCGTAAACGGCGGCGGACAGCCTATCGTTCCCGGCTACGTCTACAATACCAAGGACGTCCGCGCCATCCGCGCAAGCGCCCTCTATAACGAGGATCAGAAGATGACGCTGCGCAAATCCCACGAGAATCCCGTCGTCAAGGAGATCTACGACACCTATCTTGAAAAGCCGGGCAGCCATAAGGCGCACGAGATTCTGCACACCACCTATGTGAAGCGGCACTTGTACGAGGAGTAAACCCGCTAAGGCCAAACGAAAAGCATAGGTAAGGAAAGAAGCCCCGCGCCGGTTCGGCGCGGGGCTTCAGCGTAGTTACGGCGTCAAGGTCAGTATTCCCAACCGTCCACCAGCGCGCCTGCGATGGCGCTCCAATCGTCGTCGCTAAGCGACGCGAGCCAAGCGTCATCGTCATCGTTGTCAAGGGAGGAGGGCGCGACGGGGATATCCGGATCATAGGGGTCGGGCGTGGGATCGACGGCTACGGGGACGTCCCGCATATAGAGCATATTGTAGTAGTATACGACAACGGTGTCGTAGTTCACGGTGATGCTCGAAGACCAGTCGGGGCCGCCGTTGACCTCGGTATAATCATAGGCGTAGCCGTTGAAGGAGGGCGGGCTCAGTCTAAAGCTGCTGCCCTGCCGCATGTTGCCGCTGTAAACCGTGGAAAGGATGTCGCCGGTATCCTCGTCGATGGCGTAAACATAAAGCGTTGCGTCCTTTACAACGGGGGGCGGCGTGGGAATGTTGCCGCTGTAGATAAAGCTGACGGTGGTATCGCCGTGCAGGGAAACGAGGTTAGAGGACGGCGTAACGCCGTTTACAAGCGTTGTATAGTAGGAATAACCGGGCACTTGATGGTTGTAGTTGGAGAGGTTGATGGTAGCGGGCAGCATCACCGCTTGATTGGTAATGTTCTTTAATACGGCGCCGCTGCCGATTTCTACGCTTTGCACGGTCAAACGCACCTGTGTGGTGGGCGCGGGCGTGGGTATGCCCGTCGGGGTGTAGATTACCTTTACGGTGTTGCCTTTGGAGCTAAACACGCCGTGGTTGGGGTCTTGCACCTGTGAGAGCACGTATCCTTGAATGGAAGGCGTGTTAATCGTGTACACAGCGCCCGGTATGCCTGTAAGCTTGACGGAGGGATAGATGGTGTTGCCGTAGGTATCCAAGTATTTCACCGTAGCGGCGGCGCCCTTTGCGTAGTGTACGAGAACGGTCATCTTGTTCTTGGGGAATACGAAATCGTTAGGATGATCGTCGCTGAAGCCGATGAAGGTATACCCCGCGATATCGCGGACCTTCACGGAAAAATGCTTGCCCGGCGTGCCGGTAATGGTGCGGTTTTTGGCGATGGTTTTGTTTTTGTCGCCTGTAACGTATTTCACGGTGACGGTTGCCTTGCCGCTGCTTTCGGCAAAAACGGGAGCCGCTGCCGTTAGAAGAAGAAGGAGTACCAATAGAAGCGGGAGAAGTTTTTTCATTGTGCGCATGAACTTGACCTCCTTTGTATTTGAACGTTGTTCTATGTATTGATACGTGCGCGGACAGCTTTTGTTATGGCTGCGGCACAGAATCTTCAACGGGGCGCACAAGCGCAGAAATCGTCATTCTTGCCCAACCGTACTGCGCTATGTATTTGCCCGTATAGCGGTTGATGGCGGCGACGTCGCCGTTAAGAAAATCATAGTAGTCGCAATCCAGCG
>JAQVRG010000182.1:0-579 GCA_028701165.1 Eubacteriales bacterium
GGGGCGGCGGCTCGGGCGTGGGCTGCACCGTTGGCACAGGCGACGGCGTGATCCACGGTGGCAGCGTATAAGCGGGCGCGCTGTAACTCGGCGTTGGCGTGGGACGCGGTGTTGGGCGCGGCGTACGAACAGGCGACGCGGTAGGCCGCGCCGTTTTTGCCGGCGTTGGCGCAGGCGTTGGCGTAGGTGTGGGCGCAGGCGTAGGTGTTGGCGTGGGCGCAGGCGTTGACGTTGCCGCGGGGGTTGGCGTGGGCGTAGGTGTGGGCGTAGGCGTAGGTGTGGGCGTAGGCAGCGGCATCGGCGCGGGCGCCGTTTGGGGACGCAGCAGCAGGAGCATGCCAAGCAGCGCCGCCGGAACGAGCAGCAGCAACGCGGGAAAGCGCCGTCCGTAATGGCCGCGGCGCATAGCCCGCCATTGCAGGTATCGATACTCCCATGCGCGCAAGCGTTCCTTCATGCCCCTAGCATGTGCCGTGATCGCGCCGTCCATGCGGCATGCGGCACACGTCACGCAAAACAACAAGCGCCTCCCATACGCGAAACGCTTCGCATACAGGAGGCGACATAACGCACCTGTTC
>JAQVRG010000182.1:589-4140 GCA_028701165.1 Eubacteriales bacterium
CAAAGACTTACTTCTTATAGGAATAGAAGCCCTCGCCCGCAGCCATGCCGAGCTTCCCGGCGTCCAGCATGCCCTTAAGCTTGGCGGCGATCATGCCGGGGATGGTGGTAGGATCGTCCGCGCCCGGTTTCATCACCACGATGTTGTAAGCGGTAGTCACGCCCACCATATCGAGTATCTGGAACGGCCCTTTCGGCGCGCCGGTCGCAAGCCGCCACGTCGTATCGATGGTCTCAGGGTCGGATACGCCGGTCGCCCAAAGGTACATGCCGCTGTCAAGCAACGGTACGAGCAGGGTGTTGAGTATGTAGCCGGGCTGTTCCTTGTGGAGGCAAAGCGGCACCATGTTGATCGCTTTTGCAAATTCCACGACTTCGTCGTAATACTGCATGTCCGTGCCCGCGTGATTCATGATCTCGGCCGTGTTGCCCTTCCAGATGTTGTTGGCGAAATGCAGCGCAAGGTACTTCGCCGGCCTGCCCGTATACTTTGCGAAGGTTGAAGGGATCATGGTGGAGGAGTTGGTGACGAGTATCGTCTTTTCCGGCATCAGACCCGCCGCCTTCTCGTAAAACGCTATCTTGGCCTTGGGATCTTCGGCAAGGGATTCGATCACAAGATCGGCGTCCTTGAGCGCCGCCGCGAGGTCGAGCTCCAGCTTCAGATTTTTATACGCGGCGTCGTTCGCCTTCATGCAGGCGTCATAGTCAAAGGAATCGGGCTTGGCAAGGCCGTTGCACCAAACGAACGGGCTCTTGCCCTCCGGCGTGTTCATCTTCGCAAGCGCCGCCGCGTAGGTCTCGTGCAGCGCGTCCACTTTGGGCTGGGTTCTGCCAATGGAGCCTTCGCTTCTTAGCCAGATGGTGACATTGAAGCCGCAATACGCCGTTTGATACGCGATTTGGCTGCCCAGCACACCGCCGCCGATCACAACAACATTCTGAATTCGCATAGGATCTAACCTCCGAACAGTATTTTTTGTATTATACGATATTATCTTATCGAATGCAATGTCGTTTTTTTATCAAGGCTGCCTAAACCCCGCCGCCGGTGTTGACAGAAACGCTCTGCGGGTGATACAATGCCCGTGTCAGCTCATATAAGCTTGCGGATAAGGCGCAAGCGTTTCTACGAAGCCGCCTATCGGCCAGCTATGGGGTGCGTGATCGGGTATGTCGATCCCGCAGCCTTTTTCATTTTCTTTACTTATCTTAAACCCGGAGGCAGAAAGCTATGCGTATTCTCATCAAAAACGGCGTTGTGGTCAACGGCGACGGCCGCAAAAAAGCGGACGTGCTCATTGAAAACGACCGGATCGCTGCGGTTGGCGAAACCCTCGCCGCAAACGGCGCAAAGGTGATCGACGCGGCGGGCTGTTATGTACTGCCCGGCTTTATCGACACGCACACGCACTTTGACCTTGATCTAGGCTTTACCGTGACGGCGGATGATTTCGTGACCGGCAGCAAGGCGGCGATTCTTGGCGGCACCACCTGCGTGCTGGATTTTGCTACGCCGGATCGTGAACAGACCATGCAGGAAGGCCTTGACCTGTGGCATCAAAAAGCGCAGGGCGCAAGCTGCAACTACGGTTTCCACATGACCATCGCGCGCTGGGACGAGAGCATACGCGCCGAAATGCGCGCCATGGCCGAGCAAGGCGTTACTTCCTATAAAATGTACATGGTATACGACGGGCTGAAGGTGGACGACGGCGAAATCTACGCCGCCCTACAGGAAGCCAAGCAATACGGCGCGCTCATCGGCGTGCATTGCGAGAACTGGGATGTGCTGCGCCGCAGGATCGCGGAAACCAAGGCGGCGGGCATCCTCTCCCCCATGGGGCACGCCCTCTCCCGCCCCGCGCCCGTGGAGGCGGAGGCTGTGGCGCGCTACATGCGCATAGCGGAGCTTGCAAACGCGCCCGCTTACGTCGTACATCTTTCCACGGCGGAGGGGCTTGGGGAAGCCCGGCGCGCGCGCGCGCGCGGGCAGGAGGTCTACCTTGAATCCTGTCCGCAGTATTTCACGCTCACGGACGATTGCTACGCGCGCCCGGACGGCTTGAAATTCATCATGAGCCCGCCCATCCGCAAGGCAGCCGACAAAGCCGCTCTCACGCAGGCGCTCCACGACGACGAGATCGATACCATCGGCACGGATCACTGCTCGTTCACGATGGCGCAGAAATCGCGCGGCAAGGACGACTTTTCCATGACGCCCAACGGCGCGGCAGGCGTACAGCACAGAGGACAGCTTCTCTATACGCTGGGGGTATGTGAAGGCCGCGTCACGATGGAACAGATGGTGCGTCTGCTTTCCGCCAACGCAGCTTCCCTTTTCGGCATGCGCGATCACGGCGCGGTGGACGCAAACAAGGCGGCGGACGTTGTGATATGGGATCCGGACTGCGAAACGCTGTTAACGGACACGAACCACGCCTACAACTGCGATAACACGATCTATGCCGGGCTTACCGTTAAAGGCCGCGCCCGCGACGTCATCCTCAACGGCAAGCAGGTCGTGGAGAACGGCGCGCTCGTCGCATCGGGCACGGGACGCTACATCCCCCGTAAGGGTTACCGGGCGCTTCGATGAGGATCGGCTGCGTCCTGATGGCCGCGGGCGATTCCTCCCGCTTTGGCGAAAACAAGCTGCTGCTCCCCTATCGGGGCAGGCCGGTGTACGTCTGCGCCATGGATGCGATACCCGTCGAGCGGCTCGACTGCGTCGCCGTCGTTTCCGGCACGGAGGAGGCGCTTACGGAAGCCGCCGCGCGCGGCTTTACGGCGGTTCGAAACGATAGGCCGCGGGACGGCGTCAGCCGTACGATACGCTTGGGGTTGGACGCCATAGGCGACGTGGACGCGGCGCTGTTCATGGTTGCCGACCAGCCGGCTTTGACGAAGGAAAGCGTAGCGCGTTTGCTTGCCATGCAGCAGACGCATCCCGGCTGCATCCTCCGCATGGCTTACGACGAAAGGCTGGGAAACCCTGTATGTTTTCCCGGGAAATACTTTGGCGAGCTGCGCGCGCTCACAGGCGATACGGGCGGCGGCAAAGTAGCAAAAGCCCATCCCGACGCCGTGCGCGCCTGCAACGCGCTTCATCCGTGGGAGCTTTTGGATATCGACAGCCCCGAAGCCTTGCGGCGTCTGTGCGAAGCAACGCACGCATACGATTTACAATAAGCTATAGTAGTTTATAAAGAAAGGATGTTTTCCATGCTGCAAGCGATCAAGGCCAACATCGTCTATGCCGAAGCCACGGGCTTTGTTTGTAAGGAGAACGCGTATCTTGTGACGGAGGACGGCGTGATTCGCGGCGTATTCGATTCCCTGCCGGCGCAATATCAAAACGCCGCCATAGAGGATTACGGCGACGCCATCCTGCTTCCCGCGTTTGCGGATATGCACCTGCACGTCGCAACACCCTCGTATATCGTTTGGACAAGGTCATGCGCCATACCGGCCTTGACCTGCGCAAATTCGATAATGCGGTCACCTTCAAAATCCTGTACGAACTGAAAAAATGTGGTCAGGAAAAGCCGA
>JAQVRG010000183.1 GCA_028701165.1 Eubacteriales bacterium
GGACGGGTATAACATCCTGTTCGCATGGGAGCGGCTGCAAGCGGCTGCAAAGGAGCATATCGGCCAAGCGCGCGAGATGCTGATCGCTTCGCTTGTGAATTATCAGGCGCTCAGAGGCTGCAACCTAATCCTCGTGTTTGACGCTTACAAGGTAACGGGCGGCGCGGAGCGCATTGAAAAAGCCGGCGGCGTTTATGTGGTGTATACGCGGGAGGCGGAGATCGCGGACGTTTATATCGAAAAGACCGTCCGTTTGCTGGAAACGCAGAAGACGGAGGTGCGGGTAGCGACCTCCGACGGCTTGGAGCAGCTGATCATCATGGGGAAGGGCGCCTTACGCGTCAGCGCCCGCGCCTTTATCGCGGAGCTTGAGCAGGCGGAAGGGGAGCTTGCGACGCTATTGGAAGGGAACAACGCAAAAAACAAGGGGAGCTATCACATATGGGAGATCGAAGCGAAGCGCTCTTTATAAAACGCGCCAAGGAGCTTGCACAGCGCGCGGAGAACACGGGGCTTTCATTCCATACGGAATTCATGACCGTAAACGAGCAGAGCGCGCTTCGCGCGCTGCGCTTTCCCGTGACCTGCGCCTTTTACGGCGGGTATGAGAGCGCAGAACGGGTTATCGCGGTATTCGGAGAGGACGCGGAGCCAAGCGGGTATATCGCTTGTGTCGAAATTATGCCCAAGCAGCAGAAATTTGCCGATACGCTTACGCATCGGGACTTTTTGGGCGCTTTGATGAATTTGGGCGTGCGGCGGGAAACGATGGGGGATATTCTTGTTGTGGAAAACACGGGGTATCTGTTTTGCCTTACGGGGATCGCGGCGTTTATCCTGCAAAATCTAGACCGCGTCAAGCGTACGGCGGTTGTATGCAGCTTGTCGCAGCCGCCGCAGCGGATGGCGGCGCAGCCGGAGCCGGTCTCGATCGTGGTTGCGTCGTTGCGCGCGGATGCGCTTTTGTCCGCCGCCTTCCGCCTTTCCAGAGACCAAAGCAAGACCGCCGTTTCGGAAGGACGCTTATTTATCAACGGCAAACAGAGCTTTCAAGCGTCCTTGGCGTTAAAGGAGGGGGACGTCCTGTCGCTTCGCGGCGTGGGGCGGGTGGAATATGTTGGCGCGGAACGCGAGACCAAGCACGGCAAACTTCGCGTGCTTGCAAGAATATACGGATAGAAAACACCGCGCCCAAAAAGAAGGATTTTGACGATGGATGACGAATAACCGAAGTTGGGATGGAGAGTGAAAACATATGGATGAGTGTTACCGCACGCGTTGCGAAGAGATCGAGGCGATGACGCTTGGCAGGTTTGCCAAGCGTTCGGCGGATACCAAAGGGCGGGAATATCCGCTGCCGCCGTGCCCTGTGCGCACGCCTTTTGTGCGGGACAGGGATCGCATTATCCACTGCAAATCCTTTCGCCGGCTCAAGCATAAAACGCAGGTGTTCCTGTCTCCCGTGGGCGACCATTACCGTACGCGCCTGACGCACACGCTGGAGGTCAGCCAGATCGCGCGCACGATTTCCCGCGCGCTTAGGCTCAATGAGGATTTGACCGAGGCGATAGCATTGGGGCATGATATAGGGCATACGCCCTTCGGCCACGGCGGCGAGAGCGTGCTTAACGACCTTGTACCGGGCGGATTCGAGCATAATAAACAGAGCCGCCGCGTGGTGGAGAAGCTTGAAAACGGCGTGGGCTTGAATTTGACCTTTGAGGTGCGCGACGGCATAGAAAACCACAAGAAAAACAGCAACGCCGCAACGCTGGAGGGGCATGTCGTGAGCTTTGCGGATCGGATCGCCTATATCAATCACGATATCGACGACGCGATTCGCGCGGGCGTGCTTTCACAGGCGCAGCTTCCCAAAAGCTGTGTGGAGGTATTGGGCGCGACCCACGGCGAGCGCATCAACAGCATGATACTGGACGTGCTGCACGAAAGCTACGACAAGCCTGCAATCAGCATGTCCGATACCGTATATGCGCAGTTCGAGCTTCTGCGCGACTTCATGTTTCAAAACGTCTATTTGAATCATGAAGCAAAGCGGGAGGAGGATAAGGCGAAAAGCATGATCGCAGCCTTATATCGGTATCATTTGCAGCATGTAAAGGAGCTTCCGTCGGAGTTCACCAAATATCTCGACGAGGACGGTCCCGAGCGCGTGACGGCGGATTATATCGCCTGCATGACGGATCGATATGCCGTGCAGGATTATAAGAATATTTTCGTTCCCAATGATTGGATTTGATGCAGGAATTGAAAAGAGAATGTCGAATATGAACCTCGGCAGACACGAAAAAGGGAAGGAGTGACCCTACATGCCAAGATTTCCCGACGCATGGATGGGGGAATTGCTCTCCAAAGCCGATTTGGTGTCGCTGGTATCCGCGTATGTGCCGCTGAAGCCCAAAGGCGGGCGTATGTGGGGGTGCTGTCCTTTCCATAACGAAAAGACGCCTTCCTTCTCCGTCGTGCCGGACAAGCAGTTTTATTATTGTTTTGGCTGCCATGAGGGCGGGGGCGCTGTACAATTTGTGATGGAAATGGAAAAGCTCTCCTATGTGGACGCCGTGAAGTGGCTGGCACAGCGCGTGGGTATGGAGCTTCCCGAGGAGGTCGACGACGCTTCGCTTCGGCATGAGCGCGCCGTGAAGGAGCGCGTTTACGCGGCCAACAAGGAAGCGGCGCATTATTTTTACGATACCCTCATGGGCGAGCAGGGAAAGCAGGCGCAGGCGTATCTTGCGCGGCGCGGGCTGGACGCGAGGGTCGTCAAGCGCTTTGGCTTAGGCTATGCGCCGGAGGGCTGGGAAAACCTTACGCGGTATTTGCTGGCGAAGGACTTTACACGGGAGGAGCTGATCCGTGCAGGGCTAGCGGTGAAGGGAAAAAAGGACGGCGAGTGTTACGACGCTTTCCGCAACCGGGTCATTTTCCCCATTATCGACACGAATGGCCGCGTGCTGGGGTTTGGCGCCCGCACCATGGGCGACGATACGCCCAAATACATCAACACGGGCGACACGCCCGTATATAACAAACGCAGGCATGTTTACGGCTTGAATTTGCTGAAGCGAAAGAAGCTTGCCGACGTGATTATGGTAGAGGGGTACATGGACGTAATCCGCCTTGTGAAGGCGGGTGTAGAGAATACGGTGGCGGGCTTGGGAACCGCGATGACGCAGGAGCAGGCACGATTGCTTAAACGCTATGTGCCAACCGTGTATCTTTGCTACGACGGGGACAGCGCGGGGCAGAATGCGGCGCTTCGCGGCTTGGATATACTGGCGAAAGAGGACTTGGACGTGCGGGTGATCGTGATCCCCGGCGCGCAGGATCCGGATGATTATGTGCGCGATCACGGCGCGGAAGCCTTCTTGAATTTAAAGGAAAAGGCGCTGCCGCGAAACGCTTTTAAGCTTGAAACCATGGCGCGCCGCTACGATCTTGGTACGCCGGACGGGCGCGAGGCCTTTGCAAAAGAAGCCTGCGCGCTGGCGGGCGGGTTTGAACCGGTCGAGCGGGAACGCTATGCGCCGATGATCGCCAGAAAAGCGGGGCTTTCGCTTTCCACCGTACAGGCGCAATGCGGTTTAGCACAGGACAAGCCCGCGCATAGCGTTACCAATTATCGGCATACTAAACCAAAAGAAACAGGGAAAAATGGCGGGGCCGATAAAAACGCAATCCTTTTGCTTTCCTGTATGCTTATTTCCAAGGAAGGCGCGCTGGCGGCCATGGAAAAGCTTGCCGAAACGGATATGGATTTCCCGGAGGAGATCGCGGATTTTGCGGATGTGCTGCTTGCGGCCTATGCGCAAAGCGAAACGCCCGATATACCGCTGCTTCTTGCTTCGCACACGGCGGGAAACGCGGAGATGATCGCCGCAGCGCAGATGCAAACGGGAGATATTGTCGATCCTGTTCAAACAGCCGCGGATACCGTGGCTTCCATGCGCAGGGAACGCATCAATGCACGCATACAAGCGTTGCGCGATGTCACGCCGCTTGCGGGAGAGCAGGCGTTTGCGGATGCCTGTGCAGAGGTGAGCGCGCTGAATGCGTTGCTGTCGAAACTGCAGCGTTGAAATTATATACGGCACCATATGGTGATA
>JAQVRG010000184.1 GCA_028701165.1 Eubacteriales bacterium
CGCAAGACTTCCTGAAAATATGTACGCTTTGCAAAACGACGCGCTTCTTCTTGACGGGGTCGCCATAGCGGGCACGCGCGGCTGGCTTTGCCCGGGCGGCGCCTCCTTTGCGACGGACGACCAGAAGATCTACGAGCGCGAAGCGATCCGGCTGGAGCTTTCCCTTCAAAGCATGCCGGACGCGCCGCATCGCATTGGCATGCTGCATTATCCGCCCTGCAATGAAAGACGCGAGCCGTCCCTGTTTACGGCGCTGTTTACACGCTACGGCGTGCAGCGCGTCGTATACGGTCACCTGCACGGCGCGGCTTGCCGCAGCGCGTTTGAAGGCGAGCGCGACGGCGTGGAATACGCGCTTTGCTCGGCTGATTACCTTGATTTTAGACCCAGACTCCTGCTGGAAACCTAACACATCTTCCAATATCGATGTATTTTGACAGCTTTTTTCGCGGAGAAAGCTGTTTTTTTAGCGCGAAATATGAAAAAACATGGAAAAATACAAATAAATGGGGCGAAATTTCATAAAAGTGGTGACAAGTGTAGCGAAGTGGTGTATAATTATGGCAACCATAGGAGGCACAGATACTTTTCTGAAAGGAGCCGCGCCGGATGCTGATCAACTCCTATACCCACAGCGTAGACGCAAAGGGCCGCGTATTCATCCCCGCCAAATGGCGTGAGGATTTGCAGGATACGGTCATCGTTACGCGTGGTATTTTGGGGAATAGCGACAGCCGGTGTCTTTTTGGCATGTCCATGCAGGCATGGAATGAATTTTATGAGAGATTCAGAGCGCTGGCGGTGAGCGACATACGTGCGCAAAACGCGATGCGCGTTATTTTTGCAAACGCCTGCGAGTGCGAAGTGGACAAGCAGGGGCGCATACTCGTTTCGAACGGGCTGCGCGAATACGCGGGGCTGGATAAGGACGTTGTACTCATCGGCATGGGCGGCCGCATTGAAATTTGGGACGCGGGAGCGTGGAAAAAGCATAACGAGGCGGACGGCGACGTGAGCGACGAGGCGCTGCAGCATCTGCTGGAGCTGGGCATATGAGCGCGTTCCATCATATACCCATTATGGCGGCGGAAGTGATGGCGCTGCTGCGGCCGGAACGCGGCGGCATATTCGTGGATGGTACGCTGGGCGGCGGTGGACACGCCGCGCTGATATTGGAAAGACTGCCCGCAAGCGGGCGTTACTACGGGATAGACCGCGACGCGGAAGCGATCGCGGCGGCGAGCAAGAGATTGGCGGACTTTGAGAACTTCACAGCGCTGCGCGGGAATTTCTTCGATATGTCCACGCTGCTTGGCGGCGTTGGCGTAACCGGCGCGGACGGCATACTCTTGGATCTGGGCGTTTCTTCCTATCAGATCGACGCGCCGGAGCGTGGGTTCTCCTATAAAGAGGACGCGCCGCTGGATATGCGGATGGATGCTTCGCAGGCGCTGTGCGCGGCGGATGTGGTGAACACCTACAGCTTTGAGGCATTGTGCCATATCCTGCGGGATTATGGGGAGGAACGCTTCGCGGCAAGAATCGCGGATGCGATCATCAAGGCGCGAGAGGACAAGCCCATTGCGCGGACGGCGCAGCTTGCGGATATCGTGAGCGGCGCGATTCCCGCAAAGGCGCGCAGGGCGGAAAAGCAGCATCCGGCGCGGCGTACCTTTCAAGGCTTGCGCATCGAGGTGAACGGCGAGCTGGAAGGCTTGGAGCAAGCGCTGCAGGCGGCGCATGACCTGTTGAATACGGGCGGCGTGCTGGCGGTCATTACCTTCCATTCCCTTGAGGACCGCATCGTAAAGCACACCTTTAAGCGCTTTGAAGATCCTTGCATCTGTGATAAAAAAGCTCCTATATGCACCTGCGGGCGCAAACCTACGGCAAAGGTGCTGACAAGAAAGCCTATCACAGCGGGCGACGCGGAGCTAAGCGAAAACGCGCGAGCCCACAGCGCGAAACTACGCGCCATCGAGAAGCTGCCGCAGTTGGCGGACGCATAAGAAAGGGAACGAGAGAATAGCATGGCAATAGCGGCACGGCAGATGCAGAACGACTACGCGTATATGCCCGCGACAAGGGTGTATTCGCATGCCGCGGTCATGCGTGCCGTACGCGAGGAAAAAGAACGATCCGAGCGCGAGGCAAAGCGCGAAGCGCGGGCTGCGCAAAACCGGGTGGCGCGCGAGGCGGCGCTAAGGCGCTTTTTCATGATCGTGACGGTAGCGGTGGCGGCCGCCGCAATGCTGCTGGTTTTGATCCGCTATTCGCAGATCAACAACGCATACGCCGAGGTGAACAGGCTGAAAACCGAGATCGAATCGACGAAGCTGGAGATCAAAAGCCTGAACGTGGAGCTTAACAGCGCCGTTTCGTTAGAGGAAGCCCGCGACGCGGCGACGGAGGCGGGGCTTGGCTATCCCAAGGCGGATCAGATCATCAAGGTCGATCCGTATACGCAAAACGGTAAAGCGAGCGGTACGCCGCAGATAGAGGTGCTTCCGTAGCACCGGAGAGGGAAACGGATCATGAGCGGACCCGATGTGGCACATAAAAGAAGATTGATCATCGTGCTATGGGTAACCGCCGCGATCTTCGCCGTTTTGATCGCACGACTGTTTTACCTCATGGTGATCCAAGGACCCGCGTTGCAGGAAAAGGCGCTTGCCCAATGGACACGGGATACGGCGATGACGGCGGCGCGCGGTACGATCATGGACGCGAACGGCGTGGTGCTTGCCCAAAGCGGAACGGCTTATAAGGTCTTGCTTTGGCCAAACTCCATCAAGGCCGCAGAACGGGACAGGATTGCCAGCGAGTTATCGGGGATACTCGGCATGGATTACGCGGCGGTGCTTGGCAAAGTGAGCAACACCAAGCTCCAGCAGATCGAGCTCAAACGCGGTGTGGAGCGGGAAACGATACAGCGCATCATCGATTTGAAGCTGGGAAGCGGCGTGGGGACGGCTGTGGATACCAAGCGCTATTATCCTAACGGAAGCCTGTTTTCCCAACTGATCGGCTTTACGACGGTGGACGGCGTGGGGCAGGCGGGGCTGGAAAAGAAATATGATGAATATCTTTCCGGCGACGATGGAAGAACCATTACGGAAACGGACCGAAAAGGAAACGCGCTGGCTTACGGAACGCAGGAGGTTATCGAACCGACAGACGGATTCGACTTGGTGCTTACCACGGACAGCGTGGTACAGTCCTTTTTAGAGAAGGCTTTGGAGGAAGCGGTCGCTGTCAACAAAGCGGAGAACGCACAGGGCGTCGTCTTAAACTGCCGAACGGGCGCGATACTCGCCCTTTCCACCAAACCGGATTACGATCCCAACCAACCGCCGCGAAGCGACTTGACGCTGCTTAACTCCTTGAGCCGCCAAAGGCTCGTAACAGACGCGTATGAGCCCGGCTCGACCTTTAAGATCATCACGCTCGCTTCCGCCTTGGACAGCGGGATCGTATCGGCGGAGAGCACCTTCAACTGTGCGGGCTACCGCATCGTGAAGGGGGAGAAGATACGCTGCTGGAAAACGGCGGGGCACGGTCACCAAAGCATGAAACAGGCGGTGGCAAACTCCTGTAACGTGGCGTTTATGGATACGACGCTCAATATGGGAGAGGATATTTTTTACAGATATCTTTACGCCTTTGGGTTCGGATCTTCCACGGCAAGCGGTATTGCGGGCGAATCCGGCGGTATCGTGACGAACCAGAAGTACATGACGGACAATACGCTCGCGCGTATAGGCTTTGGTCAAAGCATTGCCGTCACGCCTTTGCAGATGGCAATTGCCGCGAGTGCCGCTGTAAACGGCGGGAATTTAATGCAGCCCTATGTGGTCGATAAGATCGTCGCGGAGGACGGTACGACGCTGATCGAAAACAGCCCGGTGGTCGTACGGCGCGTGATCAAGGAAGGCACCTCGCAAACGGTGCGGGAGATGCTGGAATATGTGGTAGCTGAGGGCAGCGGAAAAAATGCGGGCGTGCCGGGATACCGCATCGGCGGCAAGACGGGAACGGCGCAGAAGTACGAAAACGGCAAGATCGCCGACGGTAAACTCATCGCTTCCTTTTTAGGCTTCGCG
>JAQVRG010000185.1 GCA_028701165.1 Eubacteriales bacterium
GCGTTTTCTATCGCAGTTCTAAGGAGGGAGAAAGCTATGAAATTGCCTTTGAGTTGGTTGAAGGAATATGTGGATTGGAACGTAACGCCGGATGAATTCGTGGAGCTTATGATGTGGCGCGGCTTCGAGGTTGCCTCCATCGAACGCGAGATGGAGGAGATATCCAACGTCGTCGTAGGCAAAATACTGCGCCTTGAAAAGCATCCCAACGCGGATAAGCTGCAAATCTGCACCATCGATGTGGGGCAGACCGAACCGCTTACCATCATCACGGGCGCGCCCAACGTTTTTGAAGGCGCGCTGATTCCCGTGGCGCTTGACGGCGCGCATCTTTGCAACGGTATCGTAATCAAGCCCACCGTCATGCGCGGCGTGGCGAGCGCGGGCATGCTTTGCTCCGGCGAGGAACTGGGGCTTACGGACGCCGATTATCCCGGCGCGTCCGTATACGGCATCCTGATTCTGCAAGAGGACTATCCCCTCGGCAAATCCATCAAGGAAGTGATGCAAAAGGACGATATCGTGTTCGACATCGAGCTTACGCCCAATCGCGCGGATTGCCAGAGCATCATAGGCATTGCACGCGAGGCGGCCGCTGCCTTGGGGCAGCCCTTCAAGGAGCCTGTTGTCAAAAGCGTAGCGGGCACGGGTTCAGCCGCCGATTACGCGCGGGTTACGGTGGAGAACACGGAGCTTTGCCCGCGCTACGCGGCGCGCGTCGTTACGGATCTTCATATCGCCCCCTCGCCGGATTGGATGCAAAAAAAGCTTCGCAGCGTCGGATTAAGGCCGATCAACAACATCGTGGATATCACGAACTATGTCATGGTGGAATACGGCCATCCCATGCACGCTTTTGATCTTGCTTGCGTAGCCGACGGGCATATCGTTGTGCGCAACGCCAAAGAGAACGAGCTCGTGCGCACACTCGACGGCAAGGATCGCCCCGTAACGCCGGAAATGCTCCTGATCGCGGATCCGCAAAAGGGCGTCGGCATCGCGGGCGTCATGGGCGGTGAAAACTCCGAGATCACGGAAAACACCAAGGCGACATTATTTGAAGCGGCTGTTTTTAAGGGGAGCAACATCCGCGCCACTACGCGCAAGCTGCGCCACGTCACGGACGCGGCAGCCCGTTTCATCAAAGGCGTGGAACCCGTAAACGCGATGCTTGCCCTACAGCGGGCGATCGAGCTTGTGGACGAGCTGCACGCGGGCACGGTGATAGGCGAAACCATCGACGTTTGCGCGGCCGATCTTCAGGATCGCGTGATCGAAGTCGATCCTGTGCATGTCAACCGCATTCTCAACACGAATATCAGCGCGGCGGAGATGGTCAGGATGTTAGGCACCATCTGCATAACTGCAAAGGCGGAAGGGGAAAAGCTCATCGTGCAGGTACCGCATTACCGCGTGGATATTGAAAGCGGTATTGAAGCCGATTGGGACATTGCGGAGGAGATCGGCAGGGTATACGGATACTATAACATCCTGCCCACGCTTATGACCGGCGATACGTTCCGCGGTCGCCTAAGCGCCGACATGAAATATGACGACGTGATCAAGGACGCCATGGTGGCGCAGGGCTGCTATGAAATGTATAATTTCAACTTCACCGGCCCCTCGGCGCTCGACGCGCTGTTATTGGGCGCGGATTCCGAAAAGCGTCTTGCCGTCAAGCTTCTGAATCCCTTTGGCGAGGATCAAAGCCTGATGCGCACGACGCTTGTAAGCGGCATGTTAGACAGCATTGCCCGCAACTGCAACCGCAAAACGGGACACGGCCGCTTCTTCGAGGTCGGCAACGTGCATATCGACAACAATGACGATCTGCCAGAAGAACGCAATATGCTCGGCGTTGCGTTCACGGGCGAGGACGAGAACTTCTTCACGCTTAAGGGCAGCATCGAGGCGCTTTTGGAGCGTCTTGGGCTTCTGCGTCATTTTGAGATCCTTCCCGGCGGCAGCGAATACCTGCAGCAGGGACAAAAAGCGATCCTGCGCGTAGGACGCGAGGTGATCGGTGAAATGGGAACGGTACATCCCTTGGTGCAGAAATCCTTCGGCATTCCGCAGAAGGTCTATATCGCCGAGATCGACATCCAAAAGCTGACCGCGCAGAAGAAAGCCGACAAGGGCTACAAAGCGCTGCCGAAATTCCCCGTCGTACCGCGCGATATCGCCGTCGTGGTCGATGACGCCGTTACGAACGCGGACGTAAGCCACGCCATCAAGGCCGCGCGCCTTAAAGTGATCATCGGCGATGTGGCGCTCTTTGACGTTTATCGCGGTAAAGGGATACCGGAAGGCAAAAAGAGCATGGCGTATACCTTCACGCTGCGCGCCGAGGACAGAACGCTTACGGACGAGGATATCAAAGCCGCAATGGACGTTGTGATCCAAACCCTGCACGATCAGTTCAACGCGGAATTAAGGGCATAACAATGCTTGATCTCTCCGTCCTTAACGACAAGCAAAGAGAAGCGGTGGACTCGCTTGAGGGTCCGCTGCTGATCCTTGCGGGCGCGGGTTCGGGCAAAACGCGCGCGCTGACCTATCGCATTGCGAATTTGATCGAGCATGGCGTACCCGCCTATCAAATCCTTGCACTGACCTTTACAAATAAGGCCGCAAAAGAAATGCGGGAACGCGTTTCCTCCTTGCTTGAGGAAACGGAAACCGATATGTGGGTGCTGACCTTTCATGCCTGCTGCACGCGTATCCTGCGGCGGGACATCGACGTATTGGGCCGGGAAAGAAGCTTCGTGATCTATGACGACGCCGATCAGATGAGCGTGATAGGGGACGTCATAAAAAAGATGGGCTTTTCCGAAAAGGAGATACCCAAGCGCGAGATCAAAACCAAGATCAGCGACGCGAAGAATAAATCGAGCGATCCGGAACAATACCTGATGGACTCGACCTTTTCGGACAATACCGTGCTGAAGATTTACCACCGGTATGAAAAGGCGCTGCTGGAAGCAAACGCGTTGGATTTTGACGACCTGCTTCTCATCACGCGCAAGCTTTTTTCGGAAAGCCCGGAAACGCTGGAAAAATACCGCAGCCGTTTTCGCTATGTGCTCGTAGACGAATATCAGGATACGAACGGCATACAGTATGAGCTTTTGGAGCTTCTGTGCCGCGAACACAGGAATATTTGCGTTGTAGGCGACGACGATCAGAGTATTTACGGCTGGCGCGGCGCGGATATCCGCAATATTTTAGAATTTGAAAAGGATTTTCCCGGCGCGAAGGTCATACGCCTTGAACAAAACTATCGTTCCTCCGCCAACATACTCCTCGCCGCCAATACGGTGATCGGTCACAACCTCGCGCGCAAGCCCAAGCAGCTTTGGACGCAAAAGGAAGCGGGCGACTGCATTTGGCGCTATACCGCGAGCACCGAACGGGAAGAGGCGGACTATATCTGCAAACGCATTTTGGAAGCAGAACGAGAAGGTGCATCCTATGCGGATTTTGCCGTGCTCTATCGCATGAACGCGCAAAGCCGCGTGCTGGAGAGCATGCTGGTAAGCTATGGCATACCCTATAAGGTCTATGGCGGACAGCGCTTTTATGAGCGCCGCGAGATCAAGGATATTCTCGCTTACCTGCGGCTGCTGCAAAACCCGGCGGACAATGTGGCGTTTCTTCGCGTGGTCAACGTGCCGCGCCGCGGTATAGGCGACGCTTCCATAAACGAATTGACCCTTGCCGCCCAAGCGCAGGACGTGCCCTTGATGCTCTGCGCCATGACAGGGGAGGGATTATCCGATAAACTCCATAAAAAACTACAACCCTTTGTGGATACCATGACGGAGTTTACGGCCATGCTAAGCACAACGCCGCTATCCAAATTTACGGAGAAGATGATCGCCGCTTTGGATTACCGGGACTATCTCAAAGCGGAGGAGAAGAAAGGCGAGCTTGAGTCGCGCATGGACAACCTGCGCGAACTGATCGGCAATATCGAGGAAATAGAAAACGCCGTCGGCGAGGAGGAAAACGCGCTTTCGGTATTTTTAGAAAACGTTGCTTTGATCGCGGACGTGGACGGTATGCCGGACGACCGC
>JAQVRG010000186.1 GCA_028701165.1 Eubacteriales bacterium
GCTCGCTATATCCACGGCCTTCGCGTCCACGTCGGTAGCGAATATCTTAACGTCCCGGCGCATCTGCTGCTCCTCAAGCGCCTCGTGGAACAGGATGGCGATGGAATACGCTTCCTCGCCGGTGGAACAGCCCGCCACCCACACGCGGATCACGTCGTTTTCACCCGAACGCGTAAGGATATCGTAAATGGCTTTATATTTGAGCTTGTCGAAATAAGCGGCGTCGCGGAAAAAGTTCGTAACCCCGATAAGGATCTCCCTGCCAAGGATGCGGGCTTCCTCCTCGTCGCTTTCCAAAAGATTGACGAAATCCTCCAGATTGTTCTGATGCGCCACCACCATCCTGCGCTCGATACGGCGTGTCACGGTGTTGCGCTTATAATGGGTATAGTCGATGCCGCAGGTGCGTTTGAGGATCATATAGATGCGCGCGAGCAGCGCTTCGTCAGAGAATAGCTCCGTACTCTCTTCCGGCTTTGCTACCGTGGGATAATTACAGAAATTCACGATCTCCTCGGCGATGTCGCTGGGGGAGAGTATAAAATCGGTAAGGCCGGTGTTGATCGCGCTCTTGGGCATGCCGTCAAACTTGGCGCTTGCGGGATCCTGCACGATCACAAGCCCGCCCTGTTCCTTGACGGCTTTCACGCCGCCGGTTCCGTCCGAGCCTGTGCCGGAGAGCACCACCGCGATGGAGCGTTCCTTCATTTCCTCGGCAAGCGATACGAAGAACACGTCGATGGGATGGTTGATGCCGCCCTGCACATATTCCTTGAGGTAAAGCTTACCGTTGCGGATGATCATATTGTTTTTGGGCGGAATCAGGTATACATGGTTGGGCAGCACCACCGTGCCGTTTTCCGCCTGCAGCACAGGCATCTGCGTTTGCTTGCTCAATATCTCCGCAAGCAGGCTCTTGTAATCGGGAGACAGATGCTGCACCACCACAAACGCAAGGTCGCTGTGGCTGGGCATGCTGGTGAAAAACTGCTGCAGCGCTTCCAAACCGCCCGCCGACGCGCCCAAGCCGATGATGAGGTTTTTCTTCGGCTCTGCCGCGCTCTTTTTCCTCGTTCCCCGCATTTCGCCCTTTTCCATTTCTCCTTCTCCTCCTGTATCTATCTCTTTTTCAAAAACCTGTTGGTAAAGTCATCCACCGGCATAGGCTTGCCGTAATAATAGCCCTGCGCGTAGGTGCAGCCGATCTCCAAAAGCGCCGCCGCGTGTTCCTCGGACTGCACGCCCTCGGCAATGCACTTGACGTTGTTCTTGGCGCATATGCTCACGATGCTCTCCACGATGGAACGGCTCATAGAATTATAAAGGAACCCGTCGATCAGGGACTTATCGATCTTGATGGTGTCAAACGAATGCTCGCCCAGCGTTTTGAGGCTGGAATACTCCGACCCCAGATCGTCCAAAGCGAAGCGGAAGGATTGGCCGCGTATGCCCTCCATGGCCTGCTGTACGGCGTCGGCGCCGTATTCCCCCACGCTTTCCGTCAGCTCGATCTCCACCAAGGAATCCGGTACGTCAAAGCGGCTTTGTATCGCCAAAATGGAAGCAAGCGCCGAGGTGGCAAGCAATGTGCTCCGAGAAAAGTTCACAGCGATGGTCACCGGCGAAACGCCCGCGTCGATCCAATTCTGTATCGCAAAAAACGCTTGATTTAACGAGAAGAAGTCTAGCTCCCGTATATTCCCCGCCTTCTCCATAACGCCGACAAACTCGGAGGGCAGCACGATCTGCCCTTCTGTGTTGCGATAGCGCGCCAAAGCTTCCGCGCCGACCACCTTACGCGTGCGCATATCCACCTGCGGCTGCAAAAGAATAAAGAATCTTCCTTCCTGCAAGGCGCGCTTGATCTCGGGCAGGCCGCTGTCCTCCCGATTCACGCGCTCCGCCACGGCGGGTGTTGGCATACCGTTGCGGGCGATATCCTCCGCCCGGTTGATAATCTTCCGCGCCGATTCGCCCTTATCGCTCCATGCCTGCCCAAAGTCAAAGCGCTTGGGATAGCGGCGCTGCAATATGCTTTGCACGCGCATGTATTGTCCCCCGAACGCCTCCTTTGACTGGTTGGTAACGATCACGGCGAATTCCATGCCCGTGATGCGGTATACTTGATCCTTCTTGAAAATATCCCGAAGCGTCTGCGCGGTAAACACCAGCATATCGTCCCCGTAAGCCACGCCCTTGGTGCGGTTCATATCGTGAAGCCCTGACGCGATCACGCACATGGCGCCCACCGCGTGGTAGGCGTCCGGATTGAACACCTGCATCACGCTGTTGAAGGCGGTGCGATCGGGAAGTCCGGTCAGCTGATCTCTGCCGGCGACGGACATGCCCGGCGCATTCATGCCAAAGCGCGTGCGCTCATGCAGAAGCATGGGCAGCAGCGTATAAGGAAGCGCCACATCCGTTCTGTTTGCCGTCGGATTCTCGATGCACAAAAAGCCCTGCACCCTGTTTTCGATAATGACCGGCAAAATCACAAAGCACCACGGCGTTTCGCCCGGCGAAGGCGTTCGCTTTCCCACGCCTTGGTTGTTCATAACGATGGGCTTGGCGGCCGTCAGAACGCGCTTGAGCATGGGCAGCTTATCCACAGCCGTACCCGCGAGCTGGCGCAGTATGCTGTGTTTGCCCGGCGTCGTCCATTCGTGCATGCCGGAAACGGTAGAATTTCCGCTGAGCAGCGAAAGCGTATAGACCCTTTGCGCGCCGTAATACTGGCCGAGCGCCTCCAGCGCGCCGTTGACGGAAGCGTCGTAGGTATCCGCGGCGAGCATGGCGCGCATGCAGTCCGTCATCGCCGATTTTTCCGCGCCGAAAAGCGGCCGCGTCAATTCTTCCTGCCCCACGGGCGCAAAGGTTGCTTCCGCAAGAAGCTCCTCCGTCACGCGGAAGGAATCCACATATTCCGTATAGGTACGCACACGGTCGGTTTCGGTATCCCGATAGGCGTCGCAGATACGCATCGCCTGCGAAAGCATGCCGGAAAGCTCGGCGCAGCGTGCGTTTTCCGTGGCAATGCCGCAAATCAGCTTTAAGGTGGCTTCGGATTGGTTGTCCGTTCGCATCCGTCCCACGCGGGAAATCGCGTCCTCGATCTTGGCGCGCATCCACGCGTCGGACTGCACGTCGGCGCAAAACGCCACAAAGCAGTCGTCGTTATAGCGGCCGAGAATACAATCGCTGTCAAGAAGCGCGCAAAGGAAACGGCCAAGATACATCTGCTCCGTTTCCATGCTCTCCGCGCCTACGCGCGCGCTCATGGCGGGGAGACCGAGAATACGGATCACCGCCAAAGAGTAGAGCCGCGAGGATTCCCCGGCGCTTCGCGTAAAGCCGTCCACCAGCTTTTCAAAGGTCGCCTGTGTATACAAATGCGTTACGGGATCGCGCTCGGTAGCGACGGGGAGTATCGCTTCCACGCTCCGGCGCTTTTCCACGTCGCTTACATACCAAAATACGCTCAGCTCCCTAAGCACCGGATCTTCAATGATACAGGCGCTGATCTTCGTCCATCGGATCTCGCCGCCGTCCAGCCGCCGGTATTCCACCAGCGCCCAGCGGCCGCCCTTGGCGTGCGCATCCAGCATATTCTCGCGCGAAAGCCGATAACGCAGCAGCATTGCGTCTTCCTGATAGGAGGTCGTGTGCGCTACGGCTTCCACAAACGCGGCGTAGCCGTTTCTATCAAGCGCCGCAAAGCAAGCGTCGTCCTGCCCGTCGTATTCATCGATCACGTCCTTGGAAAGGTTGGCCTTCATCGTAAACAGAAGATCGTCCTTCACGGCGTTCATCAAGAGGCTCTCCCGCTCCAGCCGCGTTTGCCTTCCCATGATGCCCGGCAGCTCCTCCGCGCTGCCGATAACCTTCTCCGGCCTGCCTTCGCCGTCGAAGATCGTTTGATAGGACAGCGTCGCCCACCCGTATTGGCCAGTGCTGACGTAACGGCATTTGAACAGGCCCTTGTCTTCCTTCTTCCCCTGCGTCATGCCCTGATAGAAGGCACGAAACGCCTCGGCGGAATCCGCGTGCACAAGGCCGGAATCGATAACGGCCTCG
>JAQVRG010000187.1 GCA_028701165.1 Eubacteriales bacterium
GGTATGACGATTCCTATCAGGGCGTATTGCCGGAGGATGCGACCGGCGGAAAGTATCCGGCTCTCTTGCTGCACGCGCTTTTCGATAGGTTATATCCCGATAAAAACGCGCCGGATTTTTCCGCGCCACAAGGCGTTGTACAGGTCAAGCTGGACGCTTACTCGCTTAAAAATCGCCATGAAGCCGTGCTCTCATCCGCACTTACGCCAAAATCCAGCGTGGTAAGCGAGGTGTTCGTGCGCGGGAGCGAGCCTACCGTACAAAGCGAATACTGGTCGGTGCCGCTGCCTGTACGCGATCTTACGGTTACAAACGGAACGGACGGTTACCCGAGAATCAACTTTTCCGCACGGGAGAATCACGTGCTCTATAAGCTCTACCGTGAGGATGAGCAAAACCAAACGGTCTGCCTGCAAAGCTGGACGGGGAATAAACGCATCGCCTATACGGATACGCAAATCAAAGCAGGAACGGGCTATACCTACTATGTCGTGCCGGAGCATCCGGGTATGGCGGTTAACGGTAAAAACGTGACGGGTACAGCCAGCGCGCCCGCGCATACCTTTATTCCCGCGTTGGCGTTTACGCCTGAAAAGGAACCGGCTGCGGGAAAAAATAACGTGGATGTGCTGGATTTGACAAATATACTTTCATAGATACAAAAATCTTTGTGCAAACTGCTTGACGGACAAAGTATAATTAGGTATGATATGATATACGAAATAGACAGAGAATACGTAACATATCAAAGAAAAAGGGTGAGTGACAGATTATGGAATTGAAAAGAATAGCCGAAGAGATGCAGCCCAAATCCATGGCGGCGCGCGACTGGGTATTTCAAGTGATTCGTACCGCGATCGTAAGGGGCGTGCTTCCCGGCGATATGCCTTTACGGCAGGATGAAATATCTTCCGCGCTGAGCGTGAGCCACATTCCCGTACGAGAAGCGTTCCGGCAATTGGAAGCGCAGGGCCTTGTCCGTATTTACCCGAATCGTGGCGCCGTTGTAACCAAGCTCTCTCGGCATGAGATGGAGAACGTGATGGATACGCGCATGATGCTGGAGGTCGGTGCGATCCGCGCGGCTGTTCCCAAGCTTACGGACGACGATATTAAAACTGCCTATGGATATTTGGAGGAATTTACCAGCGAGAAGGACTTCAATAAACTGGATGAGATCAATCTGCGTCTGCACTTCGCTTTATATACGCCCTGCGATAACCAGCTTTTGCTTTCCTATATCGATCAGCTGCATGCGAATGTAGACCGGTATATGCACCCGTTCTATACGGAGAATTATGATAAGCAGGTACGTTCTTTGGACGAGCACAAGAGGCTTATCGATGCGTGTGCCAAGCGCGACGTAGCTTTGGCTGCAAAAATTACACAGGAACATATGGCGGAGACAAAGGAGATCTTGATGACCTCTCCGCTGCTTTCCTAAATATAGTATAGAAAAACAGAATCGACAAAGCCGGATCACATATCCGGCTTTGTGCTTTTTACGTCGAAACATGTTGCAAAAAAAGGCCGCCGCCGTTATGATAGCTGTATTGAATATCGGGAGGTACGCATGGCGGAACAGATATCCTTTGCTTCGGTGCTGTGGAAGAATTTTCTCACGTATGATTTTTTGGTTTTTCTATTTGCCATCGCAACTGCCGCAATGCTGCTGCTTACGCTAAAGCGTGCGAACGCGCTTTTTAATGTGATGAATAAAATCGTGTATTTACCGGAGAAGGACAGCATGCGCATCGTGGACGACGCGTTAAAAAACGTGCGAGAATTTGACGTGGTATACCTCCGGCGCAAAATGATGGCAAGCTATAGCCTTTTTTCGAACTTTATTATGATATTCCCGTTGCTCGGCATTCTCGGCACGGTTCTATCGCTTTTGCCCATGGTGACCACGCTTGGGCAGACGCAGATGCAGGCAAACTTTTTCAGCGCCCTGACTTCGACACTTTGGGGGCTTGTGTTCGCCATTGTGTTTAAAGCCATAGACGGTTATGTTTCCGGACGTGTGGAGGATAACGAAAACGCAGTGCAGCTTTATCTGCAACGGACGGGGAAATGAACGCGAAGAAAAGAAATATTATGATCGATCTAACGTCGCTTTTAGACGTGATTTTGATCCTGCTTTTTTTAATCCTGATGGGCGCTTCACAAAGCGTTTCACGCATGCAGGAGAGCGAAGCTGCAGACGAGGCGCGCATCGCGGAGCTTACGTCGGACAACGCTGCGTTACTTGAGGAAAAGGAGAGCTTGCGCCGCAGTCTTGACGGATATATCTATCTTGACGCGCACGCGCGCATCATTACGATCTATGTTAACGACCTGCAAAGCGGCGACAGGGAGGTTTGCATAGAAAGCGGCGTGGATAAACGCAGGTTTACGCTGACGTGGCAGAACGCCGCCGTCGTGCGTACGGCGCTTTCCAAGGCGCTTACGGGCATGTGTGAAACGCCGGAGACGGACGGCGGCGATCAAATCGTATACCTGCTGCTTAGATATGACAGAAACAGGCTTTATCAAGCGGATTATGCGTTGATTTCCGATGTGATCGCGGGCGTTAAGGGCGCAAAGCAAAACGTATTTTCAGCAGAATATGATGTGTTGGAGGAAAAAGCGAATGAGTGACAACAAGAAAAAGGGACACCCAATCAGAAATACCACCATCGGCGTAGGGCTTTTGGCGGTACTCGCATTCCTGTTTGGCCCAAAGCTTGGTTTGGGCGCGGGCGGCGTGATACCGGCGTTTCAAACGCAAACGGCGCCGCAGGCGCAAACGCAAACGCAGCCGGAACAAACCGCGGCGCCCGCCGAAAAGCCGGACGGCAACCGCGTTGTCATTGAAAACGACGTTATTTATTATATGGGAAGCCCCGTGACGACCGACGAACTGCGGGAGCAGATCGTAAAAAACGCAAAAGAAGGCGCGATTATATTGGAGAACAAGCAGGCGATCAAGGGCGCTTATGACGCCGTAACGTCGCTTTTAACGGAATTGGGGCTGCAATATAGCGAGGTCACGCAATAGCGGTACGCCGCCGAAATGAAAAGAGACCCCAGCGTTTGTTCGCGCTGGGGTTTTTGATATAGGTAAAGCAAAATTCAAAAACTAGTCACGGTTCGACATGTGCGCCTATGGTATAATCAAGCGTAGCCAAAGAGAAGGAGGATCGGCAATGACGGCGTCGAGCTATACGACGGTTGCGCTTGGCATGCGGTATTTTTTCATCGTTGCCATTCTCTATATTTTGATACGGCTGGTTTGGCAATCCGTCAACGAATTTAAAGAGCTTCAGCGGGTAAAAAGCCAAGTCGCCGGCACCTATTGGCGCTATATCGTGTTTACGGCGCCGGAGGAGCTGCATGGGGTGAAGTATGCTCTTGAAAAGGAGACGATCCTAGGACGGGCGTCAAAATGCAACATATGCCTTGCGTATCGCGGCATGAAAAGACGGCATGCGAATATATACCTAAGCGGGAGCTCCACATGGCTCTGCCTGTATAAAAAGCGCGACGCCTATCATAATGGGCAGCCGATTACGCGGCGCAACACGGAGCTTTGCAGCGGGGATGAAATCGAACTGTGCGGTATCCGCTTTACCTATATGCAGCGCACTGCGGCGGAAAGGGTGGAGGACGGGCATGAATAGCTTTCGGCATACGAGCGCCTCCGGTCTGCTTTCTTTAATCATGGGTTTTACATTGACGGCTTTTCTATTCCTTTCCTTCCGCGACGAACGTTTTGATAGCATCGCCATCGTGTTCGGCTTGATCGTGGCGGCGCTTATGCTGCTTTCTTATCTTTTGCTGCGGCTGCTATCTGCGCATATCGACAGGTTTCTCATATTGGTCACCTACATGCTTTTCTCCGTCGGCATCATCATGCAGTATAGGATGGAACCAAGCGTAGCTTACAGGCAGCTTGCGTGGTACGCTATGGGATGGGCGGTACTTCTAGTATGCACGGGCGCAATGCGGTACGCGAGCCTTCTTGACCGTTTTAAGCCCGTCATTATGCTCGTGAGCGTGGGACTTCTTGGCGTGCTGCTGCTGGTAGGC
>JAQVRG010000188.1 GCA_028701165.1 Eubacteriales bacterium
CGTGTTTCCGCCTGCGATCTGTTCCTATATGTGGGCGGCGAATCGGATCGCTGGGTGAAGGACGCCCTAAAGGAAGCCGTCAATACCGATATGCGCACCGTTAACCTGATCGAAACGCTTGGGGACGCGGCCAAGGAGGAGGAGCTTACCGAGGGTATGGAGCCCGAACCGGAGGAGGAAGAATCGGGCGAAATCGCCTATGACGAGCACGTTTGGCTGTCCGTAAGAAACGCGATCCTCTTTTGCGAAAGCATCGAACGGGCGCTCTGCGCGCTAGACCCCGCCAACGCGGCGGATTATGCGGCAAACGCGCGCAGCTATGTAGAAAAACAGCGCGCGCTGGACGCGCGATACGCGAATGCGGTAGCGGACGCGCCGCAAAAAACGCTGCTCTTTGGCGACCGTTTTCCCTTTCGCTATCTGACGGACGATTACGGCCTTCAATATTACGCGGCCTTTGCGGGCTGCTCGGCGGAAACGGAGGCGAGCTTTCAAACCGTCGCTTTTCTGGCGAAAAAGGCGGACGAGCTTGCGCTTCCCGCCGTATTGACCATCGAAGGGGCGCGGCACGATAACGCCAAGACCATCGTGCAGAACACGAAAAAAAAGGATCAGAAGGTGCTGACGCTGGATTCCATGCAGTCCGTTACGGAAAGCGATATGCAAAACGGCGCGACGTACCTTTCCATCATGGAAAACAATCTTGCGGTGCTGCAAGAAGCGCTGCGCTGACGCGTTTAGGAGATCGTATGGCATTGCTTACCTGTGAAAATCTGTCCTTGGGCTATGACGGCAGCGCCGTGCTTTCCCACCTGTGCTTTTCCGTCTGCGCTGGAGATTATCTTTGCATCGTGGGCGAGAACGGTTCCGGCAAAAGCACGCTGATGAAGACCATCCTGCGCTTGCAGCCGCCGCTTCACGGAAGGATCGTCACCGGCGACGGACTGCGCGCTAACGAGATCGGGTATTTGCCGCAGCAGACGGTTGTACAGCGCGATTTTCCCGCCTCCGTCCGCGAGATCGTGCTTTCGGGATGCTTAAACCGCTGCGGCAGCCGTCCCTTTTTCAATCGGGAGGAGAAGAAGCTGGCGCAGGAGAATATGGAACAGATGGGTATTGCGGCGCTGGCCGGGCATTGCTATCGAGACCTTTCTGGCGGGCAGCAGCAGCGCGTGCTGCTCGCGCGCGCGCTTTGCGCCACGCGAAAGCTTCTGCTGCTGGACGAGCCTGTCGCTGGGCTTGACCCCAAGGCGGCTGCGGATATGTACGCACAGATATGGCGGCTGAATCGGGAGCAGGGTATTACGATCATGATGATATCGCACGACATGGCGGCGGCGCTCCGCTACGCAAGCCACATCCTGCATGTGGGCGAGCCTCTGTTTTTTGGCACGAAAGCGGCTTACTTAAACAGCGAGGCGGGCAAGCTTTACACTGCCGGGACGGAGGAGGCTTCGCTATGATGGAAATGCTGCGGCTGTATGTAAGCTATCCTTTCGTGCGCTATGCGCTGATCGTGGGCGTGCTGATCGCGCTTTGCTCGTCGCTGCTGGGCGTGACGCTGGTGCTCAAACGATTTTCCTTTATAGGCGACGGCTTGTCGCATGTGGCCTTTGGCGCGATCGCCATTGCGTCGGTGCTCAACGTATCCAACGAGATGATGCTGGTGCTGCCCGTGACGGTGGCCTGCGCAATCCTTTTGCTCAAAACCGGTCAAAACGCTAAAAGCCAAGGGGACGCGGCGATCGCCATGCTGTCCGTGGGCGCTTTGGCTTTGGGATATTTGCTTTTGAATATCTTTTCCGCCTCCGCGAATCTCACGGGCGACGTTTGCAGCACGCTTTTCGGCTCCACCTCGATCCTTACGCTGACGCAGGGAGAGGTATGGCTGTGCGCGGTGCTTTCCGTGATGGTGATCGCCATATTTCTGTTGTTCTACAATCGAATCTTCGCGGTGACGTTCGACGAGAATTTTGCCAAGGCGACAGGCTTGCACGCGGACGCCTACAACCTGATGATCGCCGTGATCACGGCGGTGATCATCGTATTGGCCATGAATCTCGTAGGCTCGCTGCTCATATCCGCGCTTGTGATCTTTCCGGCGCTTTCGGCGATGCGCGTGTTCAAGAATTTCAAAGCGGTGACCTTATGCGCGGCGGTGCTTTCCGTATGCTGCGCGCTGCTGGGGCTGCTCGTTTCCATCCTTGCGGGCACGCCGGTCGGCTCCACCATCGTGGCGGTGGATATCGCCGCGTTCGCCCTGTTTGCAGTTCTTGGGTTTGTGTTAAAACGCATGCAGAGATAAGCGTGCTGTGGTATGTTAGATAAGGCGGGACGTAATGCGCAGCATATCGTCCCGTTTTTTTTGCATATCCAAAGCAAGACGAAGCTGTACGCGCGCTTTCTGGAGATTCTGTCCATCCCAAGCGGGCTGAAAGTACACGTCGCCGCTGATATAATCCGTTAGATAGCGCAGTCCGCATTCCAGCGTCATAAGCAGTGCGCCCATGGGAAGCGCTTCCGCTTCCGCCGCAGTGAGAACAGGCTTTAGCGCATAAAGGTAGGCTTGCGCAAAGGCCTCGTACATATCCAAGCGCAGCGCGACCTTACTAAGCTCCTTTTCCTCCGCATCCGCGGCGTTTGCGCCCGCGCGGATCGCGTCGCCGAAATCGCAGGCAATAAGCCCCGGCATGACCGTGTCCAAATCCACGACGCATAACGCCGTATCGGAAGCTTCGTCAAACAACACGTTGCTCAGCTTCGTATCATTATGGGTTACGCGAAGGGGTAAGACGCCGGCTTCGCACATATCGGTAAGCGTGGCGCAAACGTCCCGAAAAGCGTAGGCTTCCGCAAGCTCACGCCGCACCGCGTGCACGCGCCCGCATGCGTCCGCCGCTACGGCGGCGTCAAGCTGCGCCATGCGGTGGGGGGTGTCGTGAAAGCGGGGAACGGTGGTATGCAGCGTGTTGGTTGGATAATCCTCGAGCATGCGGCAGAAGAGGCCGAAAGCGCTGCCGGCGGCGGCGAAGATCGCGGGATTGTCCGTGCGCCGGAAAACGCGCGTGCGCGGGATAAAACCGTAGACGCGCCAGTATTCGAGATTTGCGTCACGATACCAATACCGCCCGTCAAGCGCGGGAAGAAGGTGCGGAACGCGCCGCTGCGGGTCCTCTCCGCGCGCTGCAAAGGCCGCGCGCAGATGGGCGGTCACGCCCGCGATGTTTTCCATGACGGCAGGCGGATCGGGAAACGCGTTCTTGTTGATCCGCTGTAGGATGTAGCGCTCGCCGGCTTCGTCGGTCAAAAGATAGGTCTTGTTGATATGCCCATGCCCATAGGGTATGGCGGATATGATTTTTTGCGGGAAGCGAAAGTGCCGCACCGCGTCCGCATCGTCTTTCAGGCCTTGCATGCGCCGTTTCCTTTCAAAAAAAGCATCCATGCCGCGAACGTGTCGGCGAACACATCGGCTCTTTCCTCCGAGGGCGCATTGTAAAATGCGGAGAATTGCAGGCCCTCTAAAAGCTGCACAATGCAATCCGTATCGATATCCGCGCGGATCGCGCCGACGGCTTGCGCTTGATGCACAAGCGGCGTAACGATTTGGAAAAACTGCTTTAGCGCGTCCCTGTGCGACGGGTTTTCGCTTGCCAGCTGAAAGAAAACGCCGCTTAGGTTGTTATAGCGGTTCAGGCTGTCCAGCAGGAAAAGGAAGGCCAAGCGAAGGCTCTCGACGGGGTCGGCGCAGTCTTGCAGCGTCTCATCGATATAGGTTTGCAGCTCCTCGGCGCATTCATCGATAATCATGAGCACGATGCGTTCCTTGCTTTCAAAGTAATTGAAAAAGGTGGTCTTGGAGATCATGCAGCGTTCGCAAAGCTCACGCACCGTGGTGTTATAGTAACCCTTTTGCTCAATGAGATGCTTGGCCTCGCGCAGGACGCGGCGCATGCTTGCGTCTTTTTTTTTCTGCGGCAGTGAAATGCGCTTCTCCATGCTATGCCTGCCCTTTCCGCGCGATGTACAGCGCCGCCGCTTCCTCTAAG
>JAQVRG010000189.1 GCA_028701165.1 Eubacteriales bacterium
CGTTTGGCACGCGGTATGAAGCGGCTGTGCGCGACGCCAACGCCGCGCGCAGAAAAAACGAGGACGCCTATGTACGGCTTGCGCGTTACGCGGTGGAGCGTTATGTACGCACCGGCTGCCGCCCGCCGCTTCCGGAGCTGCTGCCGGACGAGCTTTTGAACCGCCGTGCCGGGGTATTCGTATCCCTCAAGGCATACGGCGCGCTGCGCGGGTGTATCGGCACATTCGCCCCCACCACCCGCTGCGTTGCGCAGGAGATCTTGCAAAACGGCGTATCCGCCTGCGCGGAGGACCCGCGCTTTTCACCCGTGGATGAAGCGGAGCTTGACGATCTTGTATACAGCGTGGATGTGTTAGGCGAGGTTGAGCCTATCCTTTCGCCCCTGCATCTTGATCCCAAGCGCTACGGCGTCATTGTGCAAAAGGGAGGCAAACGCGGTCTGCTGCTGCCCGATCTGGACGGCGTGGACACGGCCTCGCAGCAAATAGCGATAGCAAAACAGAAAGCGGGTATTGCAAGCGCGGAGGACGTCGCGCTTTCCCGTTTCGAGGTGGTAAGGCACGTATGAAATGTGAACTCTGTCCCCATCACTGCAATTTGGACGAAGGTGAAATCGGCTTTTGCAAAGGCCGCACCAACAAGAATGGCAGGATCGTACCCAACAATTACGGGCGCGTAACGTCGTTGGCGCTGGATCCCATCGAAAAGAAGCCGCTTGCGCGCTTTCATCCCGGCTCGCAGATTCTTTCCGTGGGAAGCTACGGCTGCAACCTGCGCTGCCCCTTCTGCCAAAACCATGATATTTCCATGGCGGATTCCACGGTGGACGCCGCGTATTTCGCGCCGGAATTCTTGGTCAGAACCGCGCTTTCCGCCGTGGACGACGGCAACATCGGCTTGGCGTTCACCTATAACGAGCCGCTGATCAGCTACGAGTATATCCGCGACTGCGCGCGCCTTGCCAAGAAAAACGACCTTAGCATCGTGCTGGTCACCAACGGCATGATCTGCGAGGAGCCGCTTCTATCCCTGCTTCCGTATATCGACGCCATGAACATCGATCTCAAGGGCACCACGCAGGCCTTCTACGATATCGTCAAGGGCGATTTGGAAACCGTGAAAACCACCATCGCCATCGCCGCCTTCCGCTGCCATGTGGAGATCACCAGCCTCATCATCCCGGGTCTTAACGATACGGAGGAGGAAATGGCGGCGCTTAGCGGCTGGCTTGCCTCCATCGACCCCGCGATTCCGCTGCATGTAACGCGCTTCTTCCCCCGCCACCAAATGAAGGATCGCCCGCCCACGCCCATCGAAACTGTCGAACGCCTGCGCGACGTGGCGGCGGAAAAGCTTCGCTACGTCTATACGGGGAACTGTTAGCGGTGTTTTTTCACTCTCGCTCAATTAGTGAAAATGTATTGCCATTTCATGGCTTAAGGCAAAACAGCGCATACAGAGGTATGCTTTTGATATTGTTTTCAAACCCAAAGTTTTTTGCGGACACACGGATGGCATAGAGCGGCTCATATTGCGCTACAAAGATACGCAGGCTCTTTGCTTTTACGTTATCAGCCGATTTGCCTTCAAGCGGCAGGATGTTGCCGCCTCGATCTTGTAAAACAAAATCAAGTTCCGCTTTTCCGGGCGAACTCCAGTAGAACGGATCAAAACCGTTTACTGTAAGCGCCTGCATAATATAATTTTCCGCAAGCGCGCCCTTAAAACCATCAAAGCTGTGTGGGCTATGCAGCACAACGTTCGCCGCTATTGAGAACTTGGAGCAAAGCAACCCTGTATCCATCATGTATATTTTGAATGCGTCGTGATCGGCATAAGCTGATAGCGGCATTTTGCCTTCCCGAACGCGGGTGCAAATATTAATCATGCCCGCAGCCTTCAGCCAATCGATAGCGGTTTCATATTCATGCGCTCTTGCGCCGGATTTTATGACTTTATACTGGAATTTATGATTCTCCTTTGAAAGTTGTGCCGGAACGCTGTCCCATGCCGCCATGATGCGCGTGGTATCCTGTGGGGTTGCATATTTCGCCATATCGGCAATATAGGAATCACCCAACGTTTTCTGCGCCGCAGTCACAAAATCAAAATCTCGTGTCTCCACATACTCGCTCACAGCCTTTGGCATACCGCCTACTACAAGGTATATCTTGTACAAGTCAAGCGCCGTATCATGCAGCGAAAGCGGTGTAAAGCTCGCAAAGCTTTCCTGTATCAATGCGCAAAGCCTTTCGTTTCCTGTCGCCCACAAAAACTCCTCAAAATCCAGTGGATAGAGCGTCATCCTGTCCACCTTTCCAACCGGAAACGAATACTTTTCCCGTCGTAACGCAACTCCTAGTAAACTACCCGCCGCAATGATATGATATTGGGGTGCTCTTTCGCAGAAGTATTTCAGGCTCGTCAGCGCACGTTCACACGCTTGTATTTCATCCAGTATGATGAGCGTATCATCGGGATAGATATTCACGCCCGCCTTTATGGAAAGTTCATTTACAATACGGACAGGATCGAGATCACGCGCAAAAATCGCTGTGACCTCGGAGGAATCTTCCATATTGAAATACGCAGTATTTCTATAGTATTGCTTGCCAAACGTCAGTGCCGTATAGGTCTTTCCTACCTGTCTCGCACCGTTAAGCAAAAGTGGCATACGCTTCGGGTTTTCTTTCCATCGTTTGAGCGCTTTCATTAGTTTTCGTTCCATATTATGTATTCACCTCACATTTATTATACCCAATAAACGTGAGATATGCAATACTCGTTTTAAACAACCGTCTGCGCACACACAAACAGGAGCCCGGCTATTTCAGTCGGGCTCCTTCTTTGGTTTGGTTATCTTTTGTTTGCCTTATGCCTGCGCGGAGGTGTTATCGTCCTCCTTGGCGTCCTTCTTGCGAAGGCCTACGCCCATCACGATAGTGTGGAGTGCGAGCATAACGGCCATGGGTACCGTCCACTTGTCGACGTAGATCATGCGTACCAGCGGCAGCTCGGTGATCAGGAACACGATCGCGCTGAGCAGGGCGAGGATACCGCCTGTTACCTTGGTGAGCGTGTGGCGCTGCTTCTTGATCTTGCTGTCCTCATCGGTGCGCAGATCCGCATTCTCGTCCTCCCTCTGCCTTACAAAGAGGGTGGCGGTGGCGCCGGTGGCGCTCAAGAGCACGCAGATCAGGTTGACGAGCGCCCAGCCCTTGGGAGGCGCGAGGGGTACGGGCTCCTCGGGGATCGCCACGGCCTTGCTCACGACGGGAGCGGGTTCAGCGGGTGCGGCCAGCGGTACGGGTTCCGCGGGGATTTCAACCGTGGGCGGGGTCACGGGGCCTTCGGGCGGGGTCACGGGGCCTTCGGGCGGGGTGACGGGCTCCTCGGGCGGGGTCACCGGCTCTTCGGGCGGGGTGTCCGGCGTAAACGGATCGGGGTCGGGATCGGGATCCGGGTCGGGATCCGGGTCGGGATCGGGATCGGGAACGGGCGTCGGGGTCACTTCGGGTTCATCCGTCGACGGAGGAGTCGGGGTCGGGGGGGCAGGCGTTTCGGTTGCTACCGGCTCCGGCTTGGTCAGCTTGATGGTGATATTGGCGGCCACGGGATCAAGCTTTATCGTCTCCTCGTCGTCGTGGATCTTTGCCTTGAAGGAGAGCGCGTAATCAAAGGTGATGTTGGCTTCCTCGCCCAGCTCGTCGTTCCATTCGTCAGCGGGAGAGAAGGTCGTCTCGCCGTTGGGCTGCACGCGCAGGGTGCCCAGTACGGTCAGGATGGTGAAGCTGCCGTCGTCATTTTCCGTGACCGCGCCATCGGCGAGTGCGACGCCGTTCAGCATCGGGTTGGTGATGCTGCTGATATAGGTATCGGTAACGCTCGTGCCCTTGGCCTGCTGCTTGTTCTTGGCGTTGCTGTCGTTATCCAGCAGATCCATGGTCAAGCTCGCCGCTTCCTCAAAGCTGATCTCCGCCGAATCGTTCTCCGCCGTCATACCGAAGGTAATCACCGGGCGGTCGGTCACGATGGCGATCTCC
>JAQVRG010000190.1:0-1488 GCA_028701165.1 Eubacteriales bacterium
ATAAGACCGTGGCCGTCCATGTTTTCAAAATAGCCCAAATTATCTTCGGTAGGAAACGCACGGGAGGGGTCTATGCCGGTATACTTTTCCGCCGCCCAATACAGCTTCCAGCCCTCTGGGTCAAGTGTTCCGCAGATATCCTGATACACCTTTTCATATTTGCCAGCCGCAAGGTCGGATACGTTATCACGGAGGCAAATCAGTTGATCCCGTAAATGTTCTGCCTGCTCGACTGTGTCGCCCAACTTGAAATAGGTGTTCTTGTGGGCGCTTCGCTCTGATTTAAGAGCGTCCGTTAGGCGGTCGATCTCCGCGCTCGCACCCATAAGCTTTCCCTGCGTTTGTTGAAGCCGCTCCCCAATCTCACACACGGATGCTTTTAAACCCTCCATTTCCCTTTGCGCTGCCTTGCGGGTCGTAAAGGGAAAATGAGCAAGCAACTTTTGATTGCGTTTTTCACCCATGCTCTTTTCACCTTTCCACCGCCATACAGCGGCTTTTATGCTCCATGCGGGCAACTGCCATATCGTTATAGTCGAAGCCCTCGGGGACGGGCAGGCAAAGCCGCACATCATATTCTTCTTTGTAATGCTCGGCTATTCGAGCTGCCGCGTACCTCCCCGCAAAGTCGTTATCCGTGCATATTTCCATACGGCGTATCTGAGGGTGGTCTAAAAGAAATTGCTCCAACGCCGCTGGGGACTTGAACGGGCGGCGAATGGAGGTTACCTTGCTGGGGTCGGGCGCGTAGATGCCACCGAGAGCCAGCCGGTATTTGTCCTTCCACGGCAGGCCATCCTGCTCGTCAAGTGTGGCGTGGCTCATGCCGTCGATAATGCTTTCGTATACGGCGACGGTATCGCTGTCGCCGTCCGGCTGAATGCAACAGCTAAATCGTTTTTCGCTTCCCTCGACATCCCGTTTGTAGTCCTGCCCCCATGTGCCTCGCTTGCAGGCAAACCGTGGCGTTCCGACGTTGTCCCGCGCTACGAACACTACATTGTGGTATGGCAAATCTTCATAGAACAAACCTTGCTCATGACAGAAAGCCAGCACGTTCAGGGAGATTCCACGGCCGCGAAGGTACGATACAGCGCGATCACAGTCTGGGGCAGAGTCGGGGAGTGCGAACACTTTCTTCGGTTTTTCTGGGATGAGTACAGGCTCGAAGCAGGGATGCTCATCACAGAGCTGCCGCACGGCGTCAAGGAAGGCTTCCCCGCGCACATGGATGAGGAAGTCGAGAGCCGATTTTCCGCCGATATCCCTTGATTTCCAATGCCATTTGCTGGTTTCTTCGTTTATTTTGAAGCTGTCGTGAGAACGGAGCGCATATTCGCTCCGCCCACACCGCTTCAGGTCATACGCTTCATAGTTAAGCAAATATTCTATGGCCGTCATCCTTCTGGCCTGCTCTATCTGCTCACGGCTAACACCCGCCATGTTTATTTCCTTCCTGTCGTTGGTATTTGAGGCTGGTTTTGTGAA
>JAQVRG010000190.1:1498-4016 GCA_028701165.1 Eubacteriales bacterium
TTGAAAGTCGCAACTTTCAAATTTACCTCCCGACAGCATCCAAAAGCTCGCTCGCGCGGTCGGTTTCCTCCCACGGCAGATAGGCTTTTCCGAAATGCCCGTAGTTGGTGGTATCCGTAAAAACGGGCTGGTATAGACCTAAATCCTCCGAGATCACGGCGGGGCGACAGTCGAAGACTGCCCAGATAGCGTCGAGAAGCGCGTCATCCGAAACACTCCCCGTATCGTAGGTATCAACCGTGATGGCCACAGGCTCGGCCACGCCGATGGCATACGACAGGGACACAAGGCAACGCTTGGCCAGCTTCGCCGCAACGATGTTTTTTGCAATATAGCGGGCCATATATGCGCCGGAACGGTCAACTTTAGATGCGTCTTTGCCGGAAAACGCCCCGCCGCCGTGGGGGATGAATCCGCCGTAGCTGTCCACCATGAGCTTCCTTCCCGTTACGCCGGTGTCGGCTTCCGGGCCGCCAAGCACAAAGCGGCCGGAGGGGTTGACCAACAGGGCAAAATCATCGGATAGAGGCAGATCCTTGAGCGCTGCGAACACCACGATGAACTTCACCTCGTTTTCCAGCTCGGTCAAGTCCTTATCCTCGTCATGCTGCACGGATACCACCACGGCGGTCACTTCCTTGGGTACGCCGTCCTCGTAGGCCACGGACACCTGCGCTTTTCCATCCGGTTTCAAGCCCTTGATAAGTCCTTCGATGCGGGCGACATTGAGCAGCTTTGTAATGCGGTGCGCAAGTACACAGGGCAGCGGCAGCATTTCCGGCGTTTCATCTGTGGCGTAGCCGTACATAACGCCCTGGTCGCCGGCGCCCTGCTCGTCAGGGTCGGTTTCGGCGGGCAGGTCAACGCCGTCAGCGATGTCCTCGCTTTGGCCGTGGACAAGGATTTCCACATCGTAATCCTCGGGGTCGTAACCCACGGCTTCCACGGTTTGCAGTACGATGCGTTCGACATCGGGAAGCTCTACGGTCGTGATCTCGCCTGCTACAATGATTTTTCCTGCTGTCGCTAATACCTCGCAGGCAACGCGGGCATTCTCATCTTCCATGAGGCACTCGTCAAGGATGGCGTCGGCAATGAGGTCGCAGAGCTTGTCGGGATGGCCTTCGCAGACGGATTCGGCGGTATAGATGGTGCGTTTCATATAGGTTTTCCCTCCTGATTTTATAATTTTAGGGGCAAAAAATAGGCGCTCCCCGATGTGGAGAGCGCCCAGTGTGTCAGAATGTATGCTTATCTTTCGTCTTTGTTGCGGCGTTTCAGGTCCCGTGCCTGTGTGCGTGTTTGCACTTGTTCTTCGAGTGCCTGTTCCATATATGTTTCTAACATATAGAGCATGGGAAGCTCGGTTTCGTCCTGCCCCTGATAGCTCTGCAGGCAATAGTAATAACGGCCCTTGTCGGTAAACTTCACATCTATGGGCGGGTAACCCGCTTTCATGAGTTCAAAGTTTAGTATAAGTCTGCCTGTGCGCCCATTGCCGTCGATGAAGGGGTGTGCGCTTTCAAAGGCGAGGTGGAAAACGGCGGCTCTCTGTATAGGATGCCAGTCCTGCATTTCGCCGTTGTACTGCTCCATGAGCGCCGCCATTTTATCCGGCACGAACTGCGCCGAAGGCAACACCACATCAGAGCCGCTGATGTATACGTTCACCGTGCGGTAATGTCCGCGTTCTTCTTCATCCCGCAAAAGCACATGGCTGTGGATGTGCTTTATAAGTTCTTCCGTAAGCTGCGTGCCCGCTTCGGCTTCTCTGCACACCAACGCAAAGGCGTCGCGGTGGCCGATGGCGTCTAAATGGTATTTGAGAGGTTTACTCTCAATCGTCATATCATCCTTTAGCACCAGCGCGGTTTCCCGTTCGGTGAGGGTGCTGCCCTCTATGGCGTTGGAATTATAGGTATAACGTACCATGAATTCTTCCATGAGGCGTTCTTCGGCGGCCACGGAAAGAGGGGGCAGCGCCCGCAACTGTTCATATAATTCGTCTATCTTTTCAAACATGGCATGACCTCCCTTCGTTCAAAATGAGTATACCATAAAACCCTTTTGCACAGACAATATTTTCAACAGTTTTTGTTTCTTGCCATATGGGAGCCTCCTATCACTCATCTTCCAGCTCATCGAACTCGAACAATGCGATGTAGGTGATGTTCGACAGGCCGTACATACATGCGTGATTTGTGTAGTAATACAGGTCTAATTTGGTGTATGTTCCGGCTGCCAGATTGCGTTCAAAGGAAATGCCGTTTTCTGTAGTGCCGTAGTCCAGCTGATCCCATTGGCCGGTCAATCGGTTATACCCTCGCACCCGGCCAAAGTCTTGACCGTAATGCCCAGCCACGGGCGGTACGACAAACTTGTAATAGATAAGCGTTGCGTCCTCGATGCCGGGTTCGGATATGGAGCTGTCGGGGCCGGTGAGCATGAGGTTTCCGGCTCGGTTGGGGTCGCCCATGAGGAACATGATGCGCTTCACTGGACTTTCCGCGCCGAAGGG
>JAQVRG010000191.1 GCA_028701165.1 Eubacteriales bacterium
AAACTTTCCGTCCCTCGCCGTCTAGCGCGCCGCACCCAGGCGCAGCACGCTCCACGAGGCGGCGGGCAGCGTTGCGGCGACGGTGTCTTCGTGCAGCAGCGCGCCCGATAGGGTGCGCGGGACAACGGGCGACGCGTCCGCTGTGTTGCAATCGGTAAGCGCGTGTGCATACAACCCGACGTGTTCAAGAACACGCGCGGGCGTAAAGCCGTCCAGCGCGACGGTGCAATGTAAGGGCGTATCGACGCTGCGGTTCAAGAGAAAAAGCGAAAGCGTGCCGTCGGAAGACAGCACCGGAGCAGCGTCAAGATACGGCGTTTGATCCGCGACAGCGCAGGAGTAGGTCGGCACAGCAACGTCACAACGCAGCGAAACGCCGCGCCCGTAACGGGAGGCCAGCAAAAACGGATAGTAGATGGTCTGCGCCCACGCGCGGCCATTCGGCTCCGTCATAATGGCGGCGAGGGCGTTGACAAGCTGCGCAAGGCACGCGATTTTGACCGTGTCCGCGTTGCGCATCAGCGTTTGGAGCATGCCGCCCACCAGCAGCGCGTCCGCAACGTTGTAGCGCTCCTCCTCGATGGCGCGTCCTACGATCCATTTGGGCGCGTCCTTTCCCTCCTGCTGGTAATGGTACCATACGTTCCATTCATCGAAGGAAAGATAGACGTCGTGATCGGTGTTCTTCTGTCTTTTAATTTCCCGGCATATGGCGGCCACCTCGTTGATGAAGCCGTCCATTTCCATGTTGCGCGCAAGAAAAGAAGGAATATCGCCGTCCTTGTTTTGATAATACTGGTGCAGGGAAAGATAGTCGATATCCGTATAGCAATGCGAAAGCACGGTGCGCTCCCACGCGCCGAAGCTTGGCATATCGCGGAAGGAGCTTCCGCAGGCGACAAGCTCGATGGAGGGATCGAGCCATTTCATCATGCGCGCCGTTTTGCAGGCGATCCGGCCGTACTCCTCAGCGTCCATGCCGCAGATCTGCCACGGGCCGTCCATCTCGTTGCCCAAGCACCATGTTTTGATCTTATAGGGCGCGGGGTGCCCGTTGCGGCGGCGCAGTTCGGCGTAATGCGTCGGCAGCTCGCCGTTACAATATTCCAAGAGGTTTACGGCGTCCTGCGGCGTGCCCGTGCCGAGATTGACGCCCATCATGGGCATAGCGCCAAGCTTGCGGCAGTAGTCCATAAATTCATCCGTGCCGACCTGATTGGGTTCAATGGCGGACCACGCAAGATCGGGGCGCGCGGGGCGGGCGGCCTTGTCGCCTATGCCGTCCTCCCAGCGGTACCCGGACAGAAAATTGCCGCCGGGATAGCGGATCAGCGGCAGCGCAAGAGGCTTGATCAGCGCCATCACGTCCTGACGGAAGCCCTGCTCGTCCGCCGTAGGATGCGCCGGCTCATAAATTCCCGTATAGACCGCGCGCCCCATATGCTCGATAAAGGAGCTGTACAGCCTTGGATCGATGGGCGCGATCACGTCCATCGCGTCGATATGCACGCACGCTTCTATTTCCTGCATAGCAAACCTCCCGTGGATTCCCGCTCGATGATGGAGCAGCTTAAAAGGGTCTCGGCGGGCACGGGCGCTTCGCCGTTCTCCAAAATCTCGAACATAATGCGTGCCGCGCGCTCGCCGATCTCGAAGAGCGGCAGCGCCACCGTGGTAAGACGCGGACGGCAGACCGTGCTGATCTCGCGGTTATCAAAGCCCGATAACGCAAGGTCTCGCCCCACCTCCACGCCCGCTTGGCTGCAATAATCCATCACGCCTGTCGCCATTACGTCGTTTTGCGCGAAAATGGCGGTCACCCCCATTTCAAGAAGCTTTCCCGCAAGCGCATAGCCGCTGTCCCGATCCCAATCCCCGTATACGGCAAGGCGCGGGTCGTAAAGCACGCCGTGTGAAAACAAAGCCTCTTGATACCCCTGCAGGCGATTGTTGGCATGCGGGCTGTCCGCAGGGCCGGAAATCATACCGATGCGCGTATGCCCTTTATTAAGAAGCAGTTCCGTGACATCCCGCGCGGCGCTGCGGTCATCATAGAGCACGGAGGGGATCGTTTCGTCCGCGCTGATACAGTAGGCGCAAACAAAGCGCGGCTCCGCGTGTTCGCTAAGCGACACGACGATATGGCTGTGGCAGCCTATATAGATGATGCCCGCCACTTGCTTGCTAAGCATATCGTTGACCGTCGCGTGCACAAGAGCGGCGGATTCCACATCGTCGCGTATGCCGTTGCCGTAGCGCTTGTTAAGGCGCAGATTACCCAATATATAGTGGTATTCCTTTTCATCGCAGGTGGCCGCGATACCGTCCACGATCTCCGGCGCGTTGAATACCGTCAGATCCTCCGTGATAATGCCCAACGTCCTGCTGCTGCCGACCTTAAGGTTGCGTGCGTTAAGATTGGGGCGGTAGTGAAGCTCATCGGCAATGCGTAAAACATGGCTTGCTGTTTCGCTGTTTACGCCGGGCTTTCCGTTGAGCACCTTGGAAACCGTGGCAATGGAAACGTTGGCGCGGTCTGATATCTCTTTGATGGTGGACATGGTATCACCTCGTATTGCTTGATAAAAGGATTGTATCTATCTTATCATAGAATAAACGTTTAACAACGATAAATCAAGAGCAAAGATGTAAGTCCTGCAAAAAAGTGCCGCAGATAAAATTATTTCCTGCAATTTGAAAAAAGTACTTTACAAATACGCAGCCGTGGTATATAGTACCGATAACGAAAACGTTTAACATATAAATTATGGGAATTGAGCATGAAATCATAGGATACATCACAATCTAGCGGAAATTATCCGTATCAAATCCATAGAAATGTATTAAACGTTTACTATTTTCGACAGGATGAGTAACATGACGAGTAAAATGCGCAGCCCCAAGATTAACAGCATCCATATCACGGACCCGCTTTTCGGGCGTTATGTTCGCTTGGTAGCTGAACGTATCGTTCCCTACCAGTGGGAAGTTCTCAATGATCGTGTTGAAGGCGCGAAGAAATCCTTCTGTATTGAGAATTTTCGCATTGCGGCCGGAGAAAAGCAGGGCGTCCATCAAGGCGTGGTATTCTGCGACACAGACGCTTACAAATGGCTGGAGGCCGTGAGCTACTGTCTGGCAGCCGGTGCGGCGCGCGAATACGAGCAAACGGCGGACACGCTGATCGATCTGATCGGCAGAGCGCAGCAGCCGGATGGGTATCTGAACACCTATTATACCATCGCGCATCCCGAGGAACGCTGGCAGAATCTTTGCGAGGGTCACGAGCTCTACAGCGGCGGCCATATGATCGAAGCGGCGGTCGCTTACTATAACGCGACAGGCAAGGCTACGTTTCTCAATATAGCAAGACGGTTTGCGGATCTGATCTGCCGGGTGTTCGGCCCCGGTGAGGCGCAATGCAAGGGGTATCCCGGGCATCAGGAGATCGAACTTGCGCTCGTCAAGCTCTACCGCGTAACGGGTGAAGAACGCTATCTTGCGCTGGCGCGCTATTTTATCCAGGAAAGAGGAAAAGCGCCCAACTATCTTTTGCAGGAGCGAATCTCCTGCGGAGAGCACGGTATTTTCAGTGAGTTTGCAAGTTACGATGAGGTTTATGCGCAGACATACGCGCCGCCCGTGGAACAAGAATCCGCGGAAGGGCATGCTGTACGCGCCATGTATATGTACTGTGCCATGGCGGATATCGCGCAGGAATGCGGCGACGAAGCGCTGAAGGACGCATGTCTCAAGCTTTGGGAAAGCGTTACGAAACGGCGCATGTATATTACGGGCGGGATCGGCTCCTCAGGATTTTGGGAGCGCTTCACCACGGACTACGATCTGCCTAACGACTCGAACTACTGCGAGTCCTGCGCGTCTGTGGGATTGATGATGTTTGGTTCCCGCATGGCTATGCTCATGCGCGACGCTTCCTATTATGATACGGTGGAACGGGCGCTTTGCAACAATGTACTTGCGGGCATTGCCGTTTCCGGTGACCGTTACTTC
>JAQVRG010000192.1 GCA_028701165.1 Eubacteriales bacterium
TGATATCATCACGACGGCCTTATCGTTGGCCACCAAATCGTTGATGATGGTATAGATCTCGTACTTCGCGCCAACGTCGATGCCGCGGGTCGGCTCATCCAAGATCAGGATGTCGGGATTGGCATAAATCCAGCGGCTCAGCATCACCTTTTGCTGGTTGCCGCCCGAAAGATTGCCCGTGATCTGATGGACGCTGGGGGATTTGATGTTCATGCGCTCACGGTATTCCTCCGCGTCCTGCAATGCTTTATGATGGTCGATCACACCGTGCTCGCTGATCTTTTCCGGCGACGCAAGCGTGATATTGGATTTGATGGTATCGATCAGGATCAGCCCTTGTGCCTTGCGATCCTCGGTGGAATAGGCAAGACCGCTCTGAATGGCCTTTTGGATGGTGGAAACGTCCGTCGGTTTGCCGTTGATCTTGACCTCGCCGGTTATTTTTGTGCCGTAGGCTTTACCGAACACGCTCATGGCGAATTCCGTACGGCCCGCGCCCATAAGACCCGCGATGCCCACAACCTCGCCCTTATGCACCTTGATACCTGCGTCGAAGATGATCTGACGCGATTCGTCCTGCGGGTCGAACACATTCCAATGCTCCACCTCCAGCGCCATATCGCCGATCTTCGGTTCGCGCGAGGGGAAACGATCCGTAATATCGCGGCCGACCATGCCGTGAATGATGCGGTTCTCGCTGATCTCGTCCTTGCCCTTGATCAGCGTTTCGATGCACGCGCCGTCGCGGATGATGGTAATGGAATCCGCAATACGCTCGACCTCGCTCAGCTTGTGAGAAATGATGATGCTGGTGATACCCTGTGCTTTCAATTCCAGCAAAAGCGCCAATAAATGATCGCTGTCGTTATCGTTGAGCGCCGCCGTCGGCTCATCCAAGATGAGAAGGCGCACGCGCTTGGCTATCGCCTTTGCGATCTCGACAAGCTGTTGTTTGCCAACGCCAATATCCTTGATTAAAAGGTTGGGGTCCAAGCTTTCCAAACCGACACGCTTGAGAAGCTCGCGCGCCTGATGCTCGGTCTCGCCCCAGTCGATCACGCCGTTTGTAGCGCGCTCGTTGCCGAGGAACATGTTTTCCGCCACGGACAGATAAGGGATCAGTGCCAACTCCTGATGGATGATGACGATGCCGATCTTTTCGCTGTCCTTGATGTTGCGGAATTTACATTCCTGTCCGTCAAAAATGATATTTCCCGTATATGTACCGTAAGGATATGTGCCCGAAAGCACGTTCATCAGCGTAGATTTGCCCGCGCCGTTCTCACCGACCAGCGCGTGAATCTCGCCGTCTTCCACCTGAAGATCCACCCCGTCAAGCGCTTTCACGCCGGGAAAGATCTTGGTGATGTTCTGCATTTCCAATAAGTATTTGGGCATAAGCTTGTTCAACTCCGTATTCCTAATATCGTTAGGGAAGTTGCGTTCAACGCAATGACCGCACGGCGGCGACACTGCCGCAATAAGAAAAAAGGGGCTTGAGCCTGCCGGAACAGGCCCGGTGGCTCAAGCCTTTGTGTTTAGGTGTTACGCCAAGTCGGCCTCGGTGTAGTAGCCGCTGTCGATCAGCAGAGCCTTGTAGTTGTTAACATCCGCAAATACGGGCTCGCACAGATAGGACGGAACGTCCTTCACGTTGTTGTTGTAGGTGCTGGTGTCGTTGACTTCGGGCTCGGTACCCTGCATGATGGCGTCCACCATGCCGACGACCTTCTCGGCCAACGTACGGGTATCCTTGAACACGGACATGGACTGTTTGCCAGCGATCATGTTCTTAACATTGGGCTTGTCGCAATCCTGACCAGTGATGATCGGATAGGGCTTGTCGGCCGTGCCGTAACCCTGCGCTTCCAGAGAGGAGGCGATACCGAAGGCCAGAGAGTCGTTCGGGGAAAGGACTACGTCAACGTTCTTGTCGGTGTAGAAGGCGGAGAGGCGGTTATCCATTTCAGCCTGCGCGTCCGCGCTGCCCCAGCCGAGGATACCGACGACATCCATGCCGACCTTACCGCTGTTGTTGATCAGCTTGCCGCTCTCAATGTAGGGAGTGAGAACGTCCATAGCGCCATTGTAGAAGAAGTAAGCGTTGTTATCGTCGGGGCTGCCGCCGAACACTTCGAAGTTGAAGGTCTTGTCGGTGTTGTCAAGATCAAGAGCGTCCTTGATGTAGGTGCCCTGGATGGTGCCGACCATGTAGTTGTCGAAGGTGGCATAGTAGTCAACGTTGGGGGTGTCCATGATCAGACGGTCATAGGCAATAACCTTCACGCCGTTGTCCGCAGCGGTCTGCAGAACGTTAGACAGGCTGGAACCGTCGATGGAAGCGATAACGAGAACCTTGCAGCCCTTGAGGATCATGTTCTCAAGCTGAGAAACCTGGGTAGCAACATCGTTCTCGGCGTACTGAAGGTCAACTTCGTAGCCCTTGGCTTCGAGCTGGCTCTTCATGTTCGCGCCATCCTGATTCCAACGCTGCAAGCTCTGGGTGGGCATTGCAACGCCGACCAGCGTGGGCTCGGCAGCGGGTTCCGCAGCGGGAGCGGGTTCTGCGGCGGGAGCGGGCTCGGCAGCGGCGGGAGCGGGCTCAGCGGCCGGCGCCGGCGCGGCGGCGGGAGCGGCGCACGCTACGGCCGAAACGGCCATCAGCATGACCAGCAACATCGCTATGATTTTCTTCATCTGGGTATTCCTCCTATAGAAATGATGTATTTTTGCGCATTCTTGCGCAAATCTTCCGTGCACGAGCACGGTTTTTTCATGCTCAGCGGACAACCTTGCCCGTTTTTTCGTATCCCTTGGCGGCCTTCTTCCATTCTTGTTCGTTTTTTTTGTGAATAATTCTCCGTCGTTCTTCTGAAATTAAATATGTTTCCGTTATGCTTACATCCGGCGGCGCATATTGGCGACCGCTTATTTCCAGTATCGTTTCCGTGCACGAGCACGATTATGAAGTAAATATATCGCGCCGATACGGATTTGTCAATATCAATTTTCTAATATTCTGCATCAAGATTCTCCTTTACCTTAATAACCGTATCGGTAAACCAATCCTGCTGCGCGCCCGCCTCGTCGCCCATGATATAATCAAAGACCCGCTGCACGGCGCGATAGCCCTGCAATACCGGCTCCTGACAGATGGTGAAGCGAATGATGCCCTTCCTTAAATATTCTTTTGTGGAAGGCACGGCATCGTTGGCGATCATCACGATATCCGCGCCCGTAAGGCCGCTTTCCTCTACCGCGCGGCACACGCCGGCGGCGCCCGCCGCCACCATATAGATGCAGTTGATGTTATCGTGGCGGGATAGCGCCATGAGGGCTTTGGCATGCGCCACTTCGTCCGAATCCTGCGTTTCGAATATATCCATGATCTCATAGGGCACGCGCCGATCCCCCAGCGTTTGGGTAAAGCCCTGCAAGCGCTCGTTATGTCCCTTCATGCGAAGCGACCCTGTAAACACCAGTATACGCTGCTTTTCATCCTTTACAACCGAAGCCAGCAGCCCCGCCGCCGTGCTTCCGCCGTTAAAGTAATTCGTGCCGACATAGCAGATGCGCTTGGTATCCGTAAGGTCGGTATTGAAAGCGACCACGGGAATATCCTGTGCGCACACGCGATTTACATAAGCGCGAATCTCGGGCGTATCGATCGTAGAAAGGCACAGGGCGTTGCATTTTTCCCTTTCCACAAGCTCGCGGATCGCCTGCATATGCTCCTGCGTGTCATAACCGCGGATCTGCTTTACGCAGACGGTCACGCCGAAATCCGCCAGTTCCTCCCGTGCAAGATAAATGCCCTTAATCACCTCGTCAAAGAAGGGATTGCCGATCGCGGGCAGCATGCAGCCGATCTTCACCGGCTGTTTGCGCGCCGCCAATAGCCGCGCCGCACGGTTTGGTTTATAACCAAGCTCCTGCGCGATCATGCGCACATGCTCCGCGATATCCGGCTTCACGCCGCCGCGGTTATGCAGCACACGATCCACCGTGCCGCG
>JAQVRG010000193.1 GCA_028701165.1 Eubacteriales bacterium
CCATTGTATAGTCAGCCTTTCAAGTTACTACTACTGATTATACCACACATCTGTCAAATATGCAAATTATGCAATTCATCTCGCCGCCTATAGAGGCGGGAGAATTCTTGCTACGTTAAGTTAAAAACTCAAATCTAAATGGGACATCTTTCCCATACTGATAACCACGATCCATAATTACTTCTTTAAAAATGTAATATTTGTACTCTTAATACACAAGGATTCAAATTCTTTGGCGGCGCATGAAATAGATTGGGCAACCTCTCTACTTGTCGTATCCTTTAACAATTTTTCTCTTTCAGACGAGCTGACAACATATGCATCTGGCTTTGTCTTTGCCATTACTGTCATGATTCCCACGTCTCCTTTCTTACACATTGCCATACACCTCCTACATAGTAGGAGTATGCACATATCTGTAGCAAATATGCTACTTATTGTTTTTAGAGTATACCTTCAATCCCTAAAAAGCACAATACGTGAATGCGAAAATTTTCTAACAATTGGTTGTATGTTCACTTTTACTGATCTGGCATTCGTGCAGTGAAGAACACCGCCATATCTGACAAAAATCTGCAGTTGAAAGATCCTGCTTTTTTATGTTTGCCAGCGCCGCTGGTCAGCAAAACATACTGCACGCCCGAAATCCGAATTTTGCTTATATACGGGCATTTTTACTTTGGAATGCGTTATATGGCCTTATCGCTAGCCTGCTATACGCAAGCCCTATAAGCTTTAATCAACTCCTTCTAGATACTCATTATCCATTGTGTGTGTCTATGGATGACAAATTTCGGGGGCCTCGCTGACAATTTTCGGGGGCCTCTATGACAAATTTCGGGGGCCTTGATGACAATTTTCGGAGGCCTCTGATGGCATTTCGTCGTATTACGGCTTGATCTTGACGCTCCTACAGCTTACGCAGTGGGCTGAATTGTACAACTACTGTAATGCACCGCGCCAACGGCCTGCCCGAATTGGGCGACGGTATAGGCGTCGCTTGACGCGAGGGATCGCATGAGCGGCGAATGCGCGAGGCTTTCGTTTGCGGCGTACAGCTCGATATCCTCTACGCGCCGCCTTGCGCCCTCGAAAAGCAGCGCAAAGCACGCGGGGTCTTTGACCATACGCCCGTAGAGCGCGCGCGACTTTGCCGCCGGGCGCAGGATGTAGTTCGTTTCCTTCCACGTTTCGCCCAAGTATTCGCCGATTTCGCGGAAAATATCGCAGCAAACGCTCTCCCCCGCCGTCGCCTGCTCCATCAAAAACGCAAGCGCGGCTTTTCTTTGTGCGGCGGGCACGAACAAAAGCCCGCCCTTTTCCTCAAAAAGCCCCTGCTCTAAAAGATACGCCCATTGCGACGGCTTTTCTTCTTTTATATACTTCGCCGCCAAGCGAAACGCGCCGGATTGCGAGGCGTAGCGCTGCAAGGTGCCGGGTAAACCCGTGTTCACGTTGCGATTGCTGCGCGCGTCGGCGGCTTCATAGCTTGCCGCTATGTCGCTGCCCAGATCGATGATGAAGTTGTAGACCTCCAGCGGCAATGCCGGGATGCGCCCGCCGCCCTCCACATAGCCCGTGCCAAGCTCCGTGCCCAGCGTGTGCGCGAAAAAGCCCGCCGATACGTCCTCGCCGCCCACAGCGCTCTCCACAGCCGCCGTAAAGGCCGCCATGTTGCCGTCGTTGCAGTCCGCCACGGGGCCGCCGGGTACAACAAACGCCGCCAGACGCGCGTGCAGCGCCCCGATTTTTGCGAATTCCTTCTCGTAATCCAGCTTGAGATTTTCTCGAATCCCCTTTGTTTTGGCCGTTTCGCCGCCTATGATGGCGTTATGGACGACCACGTCGGGAAAGCACAGGCCAATGCCGTCGAACGGGCGAACGCTTTGTAATAGCGCGGTCTGTTCGTCGGCAAGCGCGTACAGCGCTTGGGCTGACGCCTCCCTTGGCGCGTCCGCGAGCGCCGATTCGCGCCCCGCAAGCACAAGGTTCGCCTGTGCAAGCAGCAGCGACGCAAGCGCGCATAGCGGCTCTACGATGCCATCGGCGTCCGTAGCGGCGGCGGGATTCCAGTCGTACTCCACGCACCGAAGCAGTCTCTTTCCGTATGCGGCGACGAGCTTCACGTCCGTGCCGCCTATGTCCATGCCCAAGAGCAGCTTTTCCGCCGTGCGCGCGGGCAGCGCCGCAAAATCAAAGGCGCGCGCCGCGGCTTTTACGACGGGCGTTTCGCTTGGCTCCTCCGCGACGTCGAAAACGCGAAAATGAAAGGGTTCGCCCCCGCACAGCGCCGCGACGATCCGTTCGTTGACGTTGAGGCACTTGCCGTAGCCCTGCCGCGCGCCCTTGGAAAGCGCCACGTCAAACGCGTCCTCCAGCCCCTCCGCAAGATCGAGCAGCGCCGCGTCCCGCGTGTTAACATAAACGTCGATGCGCTTTGCGCCCAGCGCGGAGAGGATATTGTAGAGTACGGCGTAAACATACCGCCGCACGAGCGTGCGCTCCTCGTCCCCCGTCCAATAGGGAAGCGGCAGCGAAAACACGCGCACGCTGTCGTCGTAGAGCGTCACATGCGCGCGAAAGGGGCGCACGCCGATCTCGTCAAAGCGCTTTCGCACCTCGCTAAGATAGACGGGCGCGTCCTGCTTTGCCCGTTGGAGCAGCGCCTTCATAAATTAGCGGATAAAGTTCGTCTGTACGGGCGCTTCCGCAACCGGCACGCTGACGCCGGCTGCCTTGCCCGCCTCGATGCACTTGAGCATCCACGCCATGTTGCGCCCAAGCGTGCGCATGATCTGCATGCCCTCAAGATCCTGCCTGACTTCGTCCGGCGTGTTGCCGTGCACCATGTTCCAATACTGGGAGGAAACGATGGGCATGCTGCGGATGCCGAAATACTTGTTAAGCTGCTCCCACGCGGCGGTAGCGCCCCCTCTGCGGCAGCTTAGCACCACGGCGCCCGGCTTATAACAATGCATCTTGCCGCCGGCGTAGAAGAAGCGGGACAAAAACGTGGTGATCGCGCCGCTTGCCGCCGCAAAATGTACCGGTGAACCAAACACATACGCGTCCGCCTCTTCAGCTTTTGCAAGTAGATCGTTTACGGGATCGTCCGTAAACACGCAGCGCCCATGCCCCTTATCGTGGCAGTAGTCGCAGCCCGTGCAGGTATAAAAGCGCTCTCTGCCGATGTGGACGATTTCAGCATCCACGCCCTCCTTCTCCAGCGCGTCCGCCACCTCTTTGAGCGCCGTATAGGTGCAGCCCTTTTCGTTGGTGCTCCCGTTAAAAAGCAATACCTTCATATGGAATATTTCCTTTCGATTCGTTTATTTTCTTCTTTTGAGGATCAGCACCGCGAGAAACAGCGCCACAGCCGCTGCGAGCAGCGCGATTGGCGCCGACGCAGACCCGCCTGTAGCGGGAATCGCCGCGACGGGCTGCAGCGCGATGCGCGCGTTCTTTACGAGGGTCGTTTCTAGATACCCGTTTGTATACTGTACCCGCAGCCTGTGCGTTCCATCCGAAAGCGTTTGCAGAAACGCCTCGGCGATGGTAATGCTGCCGTCCGTTCCTATTGTGACAAAGCCGCGCTCCACCATCACGCCGTCGATGGAGACGCTTACAACCCTTTCGGACGCGCCGTTCGTTTTAATCAAAAGGTCGCCGCCGCCGTAGGGAAGCGTTTCCGCGCCGTCTTTCAAGCTGTAGCGGGTTTGGTTGTTATACGCGTCGGGATCGAAAATGCCGGAGGGATTGCCCGCGCGCTCATGCAGCACGGTTGTGAACACGGGCGGTTTGGAAAACGGCGCGCCGTTGGTACCGTCGGGCAGCGGCACGCCGCCGCTTGCGGGATCGCTGTCCGTCCAGACGGTAACGTTGACCTTATCACCCGCGGGCTGCGCCTTGATCTTGATCCATGTTTCGTTCGCCGTCGCCGCACGGAAGGGTATGGTGTCCGAAATGCTGA